>CALWYR010000104.1 GCA_944385805.1 uncultured Oscillospiraceae bacterium | reverse complement strand
CGCAGACCGCCAGCGCCTGAGCCTGAGCGGGCCAGCCATGGACCGCGCCCAGTATCCCGAAGGCCGCGGCCAGCAGCATCGCCAGCGCGACTATCGCGAGCGCGGCCAGCACGGTCCTCCCGCCGGCCATTTTGATGGGCGGCATCCATATCCTCATCTTCCCGCCCCCTCAGTCCAACGCGGCGGCGACAGCCTCCGCCAGCGAGCGCGCGTCGGGCGCGGCGGCGACGGCCACGCGGTTGGGAAGGCCCCCGAGCGCCCGGGCGGTCGGCTCGCCCAGAGCGGCCAGCAGCGCGCCCGCGGGCAGCGGGGAGAGCCGCGCGAGCGCGGCGCGGGCTCCGGCGGCGCTGGTGAAGGCGAAGGCGGCGGCGCTCTCTATGAGCGGGCGCGGCGCCATATATTCGCCCGGCACGGCGGTATAGGCGCGTATATCGCGCACGGCAAAGCGCGCGGAGAGCCGCTCCGCCAGGGCGGCGTCGCCCTGCGCAGAGCGGTAGAGGCACACCTCCGTGCCCGGAGGCAGCTCCGAGAGCAGCAGCCCGGCCAGCGCGGCGGTGGTCTGCCCCTCCGGCACGAGGTCGGCGCGCAGGCCGCGCTCCATGAGCGCGGCGGCGGTGGCCCGGCCCACGCAGGCTATTTTGCCGCCCGCGAGCGAGCGGGCGTCGCCTCCGCGGCGCGCGAGGCGCTCGAAGTACAGCCGCACGCCCTCGGCGCTGGTGAAGACGAGGCAGCCGCAGCCTGTGGGCGCCCCGTCCGCCGCCGGCAGGGGCGAGAGCGTGAGCTCGCAGGCCGTGAAGGGCTCCGCTCCCAGCGCGCGCAGCTCGCGCGCGAGCCGGGCGTTCATGCGCCGCGTGCCGGTGAGGCCCACGCGCGCCCCGGCCAGGGGCAGGGAGCGCCCGGGCCGCAGGTCGAGCGCGGCCGCCGGGCCGATGACTATGACGGCGGGCGGCGCAGCGTCCTTCGCCCGCGCGGCGATGTCGGCGAGCGTGCCGCGGATACAGTAGCGCGCGGCGGCGCCCTCGGCGGCCACGGCGCAGGGCGTTCCGGCGTCCACGCCCGCGGCGGCGAGCCGCGCGGCTATCTCGCCCAGGCGGCCCAGGCCCATGAGCACGACCAGCGTGCCGGGGAAGTCCGCGAGCGAGTCGAAATACTCCGGCAGCCCGCCCTCGGCGGTGTGCGCCGTCACCACGGCGAAGCCTCGGCTGAGCGCGCGGTGCGTCACCGGTATGCCCGCCAGCGCGGGCACGGCCACGGCGCTGCTGACGCCCGGTATCTCCTCGCAGGCCGCGCCCGCGGCGGCGAGGGCGAGCAGCTCCTCTCCCCCTCGGCCGAAGACGTAGGGGTCGCCGCCCTTGAGGCGCACGACGCGCTTACCCTCAGCCGCCAGGCGCAGCAGCAGCGCGCTTATCTCCTCCTGCTTCGCCGACGGGCGTCCCGCGCGCTTGCCCACGTACAGGCGCTCCGCGCCCGGCGGGGCGCTCAGCAGCAGCTCGGGGTCGATGAGCTCGTCATAGACCACGGCGTCGCAGCGGCGCAGCCGCTCGAGGCCCAGCAGGGTGATGAGCCCCGGCGCGCAGCCCGCGCCGACAAGGCTGACAAAGCCGCTCATGCCTCTTCGCCCAGCTCGGGCACAATCGAGGCGACGAGCTCCTCGTCCGGCTCCCCGCCCGCGTCGAGGCAGGCGTTGAAGAGGAAGGAGAAGATGCGCGCCCTGCGCCTCTGGTCGGGCACGGCGGCAATCACGCGCGGGCGTATTCCCGCCATGAAGTCGAGTATCTCCTCCACGCCGTCGGGCAGGCTCTCGTCAAAGGCGCGGTTGAAATAGGCCGCCGCCGTGGGGCTGGCCCCGCCGGTGCAGAAGCCCGCGGAGAGCCGGCCGCGCAGCGTAAGCGCCGGGAAGACGAAGCTGCACTCGGCCGGGTCGTCGACCACGTTGACGGCTATGCCCCGCTCGCGGCAGAGCCCGGCGACGCGGCGGTTGAGCTCGCTGTCGTCGGTGGCGGCTATGACTATGTCGCGCCCGTCCAGATCCACCTCGGCGAAGGGGCGGAAGAGCAGCTTCACGCCCGGCAGGGAGATGAACTGCGGCGCGAAGCGGCCGGAGACGGCCGTGAGCTCCGCGCCGTAGGGCAGGAGCTTCTCGCACTTGCGCAGTGCCACGCCGCCTCCGCCGACAACAAGTACCTTTTTGCCGGAAAGCTCGATAAACATGGGAAAGAGAGCCATAATTTCACCTCATACGTAATAATATTGCCAGCCCTCCGGCGTGAGGGCCCGGCGTATCTTCACGGCGAAGACCTCGTCGAGTGCGCCGGAGGCGTAGACCTCGTCCGGCGTGCCGCAGATTGCGAGAGCGCCGCCGTCCATGACGGCCAGCGTGTCCGCGCGCTTGAGCGCGAGGCAGAGGTCGTGCAGCACCAGCACCACCGCGCGGCCCTCCCCGGCGAGGGAGCGCGCCGTGTCCATCACGGCCAGCTGGTGGCCCACGTCTAGGAAGGCTGTGGGCTCGTCCATGAGCACGCTCGCCGTCTCCTGCGCCAGGGCCATGGCGAGATACGCCCGCTGCCTCTGCCCGCCGGAGAGCTCGGGCAGGGCCCTCTCGGCCAGCTCCGCGGCGTCCGCGCGCGCGAGCGCCCGCTCCGCCGCGGCGTAGTCGTCCCTGCCGTAGCGTCGCGGGTAGCCGAGATAGGGGAAGCGCCCGTGCAGCGCCATGCGGCGCACGGTGATGCTGGGCACGGCGCGCTCCTGCGGCATATACGCCGCGCGGCGCGCAATCTCGCGGCGGGTGAGGGAGCCTATCTCATCGCCGTCTATGTACACCTCGCCGCCCAAGCGCGGTATCATGCCCAGCGCGGCCTTCAAAAGCGTGCTCTTGCCGCAGCCGTTGGGGCCGCAGAGGACGGTGACGCGCCCCGGCTCGAAGCTGAGGCTCACGCCCTTGAGTATCTCCTCGCCGCGGTAGCCGGCGCGGAGCCCGCGCAGCTCTATCATGCGGTGCGCCCCCTTCTCTGCCGGAGCAGCAGCCATATAAAGAAGGGCCCGCCCATGAGCGCGAGCGTTATGCCCACGGGCAGCTCGTAGGGCGCGAAGAGCGTGCGCGAGGCCGTGTCACAGATAAGCAGCAGCGCGGCGCCGCCCAGCGCGCTCGCCGGCAGCAGCGCCCGCGCCTCGTCGCCCGTAAAGCGGCGGATTATGTGCGGCACGATGAGGCCCACGAAGCCGAGCAGCCCCGCGAAGCTCACCGCCGAGCCCGCCAGCGCCGCGGCCACGGCCAGCAGCACTACGCGCATGCGCCCGGCGCGCAGGCCCAGGCTCTCCGCCGTCTCGCCGCCGAGCATGAGCACGTCGAGCTCGTTGGTGAGGGAGAAGGCCGCCGCCAGCGCGCAAGCCGCGACTATGGCCGGCGCGGCCAGGCGCGGCAGCGTGAGGTTGTCCAGCGAGCCGATGCGGAAGTCCGAATAGGCGTTGAGCGCGTCGGGCGCGAAGGTGACGACCGCGTCCACCAGCGCGGCGAGGATGTTCGATATAGCCACGCCGGCGAGCACCAGCGTTATCTTCGCCGCGCCCGTGCGCTCGGCGATGAGCAGCACGAGGAGCGCCGCGGCCATGGCCCCGGCGAAAGCCGCGAGAGGTGTCAGCGCCTGCGCCGTCGGCGCTATGGCGCAGCAGAGCGCGGCGGCGAGGCCCGCGCCGGCGTTTACGCCTATCGTGCTCGGCGCGGCCAGCGGATTGGCCAGCACGCTCTGCGTCAGCGCGCCGCTGACGGCGAGCGCCGCGCCGGCGAGCACGCAGCCCGCCGTGCGCGGCAGGCGCGCGTAGAGCACTATGCGCGCCTGCGTGGAGCCGTCGTCGCCGCCGAAGAGCGCGGCGAGCACCTCCCGGGGCGCGACGCCCACCGGCCCCAGCGCCAGAGACAGCGCGGCGGCGAGCAGCGTTATCGTTATGAGCGCCGCGAAGAGGCGCGCTTTATTGGCCGTAGAGTATGTCGGCGAGCTTTTCATAGGCCTCCCCCCAGCGGGCGTTGGGCTTCAGGTTGTAGAGTTCGTGCTCCATTGTGTGGAACCTCCCCTCGCGCACGGCCTCAAGGCCGCTCCAGCCCGGATTTGAGAGCAGCGTCTGCTCCAGCGTGGCCATCGCGTCCGTGGGGTCGGAGCCCTGCAGGACGGCGAAGATGTAGTCCGGCTCGGCGGCGATGACGGCCTCGAGGCTCAGATCCTCCAGCAGCGCCGCGTCCGAGTCGGCGACGTTGCGGCAGCCCAGGCCGCGCAGCATCTCGCCGAGGACGTTGCCCTCGCTGGCCTTGACCTTGCAGCTCACGCCGGTGGCGCGGATGACGAGCACGCTCGGCTCGCTCCCGTCCGCCCTTGCCACGGCGGCCTCTATCTCCTTTTGCACATCCAGACCGTATTTCTCATAGTTCTCGCGCGCTCCGGTCAGCTTTGTGCACACGTCCAGCATATTCAGATAGTCCTCAAAGCCCTGCACGTCAAAGTAGGCGACGGGTATGCCGGCGCTCGTGAGCACGTCCTCCATCTCCAGGTCGGCGGCGGTGTTGACGCTCGCGAGCACAAGATCCGGCTCGGCGGCGAGCAGCGCCTCCAGTCTGGGCGTCTTGACCGCGCCCAGGTTGACGACGTCCCCGTCCAGTCCCAGCTCGAAGCTCGTCCAGGCGCCGTCCGCAGCGGCGGCGAGCGTCCCGCGCCCGCCGGCGAGGCACCAGACCTCGGCGAAGGAGCCTATGAGCGCGGCCACGCGCTCCGGCTCGGCCGGAGCCGCGACCTCGCGGCCCA
>CALWYR010000103.1 GCA_944385805.1 uncultured Oscillospiraceae bacterium | reverse complement strand
CTGCTGAGCTTCGGGCCGATGTGCTTCTATGTCGAGGCCCCGCTCGCGAGCATCGCCGCCGCGGCGGCCGCGTACTTCAGCTACGCCTACCTCTTCACCGCCGGGAACCTCGTCACCGAGCGCGTCTTCGGCGGCATGACGGTGAAGGCGCTGGTCTTCCTCTTCTACTTCGTCGTGCTGCTTCTCATGGCCGCGCCCGGCGTCGCAGCGGCGATCTTCGCCGCCTTAGTCCTGCCCGAGTGGGCCGCGCTGCTCGCGCTCGCGGGCGTCAACGCACTGGTGACGCTGCTGGGGGTTTTCCTGTGCAGGAACATCCTGGCCAGCGCGGAATTGAATGTTTGAGCGGCCTCCGCCCGCAGACGCTGTTGTTTTAAGCTGGTTCTTAAATATAACCTTCTTCCTGAGGGGCGCTTTCTTTTGCTGCGCCAAAAGAAAGCGTCCCTCAGACTCCCCGAAAGGAAAAGGCGCTTGCTGGGGTGCGGGACGGAACCACCGCCTCTGTCTGCCGCCTAGATTTGCGACGTGGTCGGCCGCGCACTTACGTTGGACGCGGGCCAATACATGGCGCTCGGCCGCGCCCGCCCGTTGCTGTACCATGCGGCTGTGGTTGCGGGACGCGACGGCTAGTGGGAAGCAGTTGCAACCAACGCACCACTCTAGCTCGCCGCTTCGCGGCGTCGCTACCGGCGTGGTCTGGCGGTTGCTGGTTTTGCCGGCCTTGTAGGGCGCACCGTCCTCGGTGCGCCATTACCTCCCGGGCTTGCAACCATCTCCCGGTCACACAACCAACCGTAGGGGGCGGCGTCCTCGACGCCCCTTGCGTCGGACTACGGGGAACCCCCCCGGGTGGCGCACCTCGCCGCCCGCCCCACACTTCACCGCGCTGCATCTCGCTAACATCTCGCTAACATCCCGCAAACATCACTTTTTGAGGGGGATGTTTGAAGGGCCTGTTTGTGCTCTCAGAATTCGCTTAACCGCCTAAATTGCCGCATTATCCTAACTTTTACGCCTCAAACACGTCGAGGACGAGCAAACATACCAAACATCCCCTTTATCCCCGTGTTTGGGGGGGGTACCCCCCTCGGAGGGGGGTGGAGGCGTAAAATTGCTTGTATATGACCCCCCGGCGGCGTGGGCTGAGCGGAGGTTTTTTATCTTCCCATATCCCACCCCAGCACCCCTATTATTATGTTAGTAAACAGGCATGGTGTATGCCTTTGCGCCCCCTTGTTGGGGGCGGGGTGGGCAGCAAAACACTAGCGGCAGCTATGTGTTAAGCAGTACGTGCGTATTGCTGCTACCCGGGGCGTCGTCCGTCATCCGACGCAAGGGGCGTCGAGGACGCCGCCCCCTACGGTGGGGCGGAAGTCAGCAGCCGGTTGCAAGCCCGGTAGGTAGTGGCGCACCGGGGACGGTGCGCCCTACGGGGTGTGTACAGGCCAGCAGCCGGTTGCAAGGCCGTGTAGGGTGTTGAGGACGGTGCCCGGCAGCATGGTCGGTAGGTAATAGCGCACAGGTGGCGGTTGGTTGTATACCAACAAGCCGGTTGCAAGACCGGGACGGAAGGGGCGTCGAGGACGCCGCCCCCTACGGTGGGGAGCGTAACCGGGGGTGGTTGCAAAGCCGGTAAGCAATGGCGCACAGGGGGCGGTTGGTTGCATACCAACAACCGGTTGCAAGACCGGTAAGAGTGGCGCACCGGGGACGGTGCGCCCTACTAAGCGCCGCCGGGGGGTGTGTTTACTCGTCAACCCCCTGACGTATATATCATAAGCCGCATATCCGGGGGACCCCCCCAAACACGGGGATAAAGGGGATGTTTGGTATGTTTGCTCGTCCTCGACGTGTTTGAGGCGTAAAAGTTAGGATAATGCGGCAGTTTAGGCGGTTACCCGAATTCTGGGCGCACAAACAGGCCCTTCAAACATCCCCCTCAAAAAGTGATGTTTGCGGGATGTTAGCGAGATGCTTCCGCGATGCAGCGTGGTGAAGTGCGGGGCGAGGGCGGCGAGGTGCGCCGCCCGGGAGGTTGCCCGTAGTCCGACGCAAGGGGCGTCGAGGACGCCGCCCCCTACGGTTGGGTGCGTAACCGGGAGGCGTGAGCAACCCCGCAAAGCAATGGCGCACCGAGGACGGTGCTCCCTACAAGGCCGGCAAAACCAGCAGCCGGCAGCAAGGCCGGAAGCGATGCCGCGCCAGCGGCGAGCGGGGCCACGTCGGTACGCCGCACCCGGCGGCAAGGCCGGGAGCGATGCCGCGCCAGCGGCGAGCGGGGCCACGTTGGTACGCCGCAACCGGCAGCAAAGCCGGGAGAGACGCCGCATCAGCGGCGAGCGGGGGCACGTCGGTACACCGCACCCGGCAGCAAGCCCGGGAGCGATGCCGCGCCAGCGGCGAGCGGGGTTGGAGCGTGCGGAACGTGGTTTGACAGCGGTGGGCGTTGGGTGATAGACGCAGGGTTGGCAGCGGTGATTGTTTATAAGGTGGGATGGCCAGCGGGACGGTACGCCCCAGCAACCCTGGTACGACCCCGCAAAACAGCAGGCGGACCCCGTCCGCGCGAGCACTACCCCCAGCAACCACAGTACGACCCCGCAAATTTGCACCACCCCCCAGCAACCCCGGTGCGATGCCGCGAAGCGGCGAGCTCGGGTGGTGGGTTGGTTGCTCACGCTCGACTACAGCGGGTCGCGTCCCGCGGGGACAGCCGCGACGTTGGCTCGCGGGCGGGCGCGGCCGAGCGCCCTGTTGCGTCCCGCGACCAGCGTGAGTGCGTTGGTAGGAACCCGAAAGTCACCACGCGGCACCACGCCGCACCGCAACCCCCCGGCCGGCAGCAAAGGCGCCTTTTCCTTTCGGGGAGTCTGAGGGACGCTTTCTTTTGGCGCAGCAAAAGAAAGCGCCCCTCAGGGGATAGGTATAAGTTAAGGATAAGCCTAAAACACCGGCGCGAGCCGTAGAGAGCTCACTTGGCGTGGATATCAATATACTCCGCCTTGAGCTTCGAGTAGATAATCTTCTGGCTGCGGTAGAGCCCGGTGTACCCGCTAAGCATGTAGGAAACCGCGGCCGCGACCGCGAAATACACCGCGCCCTCGGAGCCGAAGAGCTCTATGGCGAGTATGACCGAGGCCACGGGGCAGTTCACCGCGCCGCAGAAGAGCGCGGCGAGGCCCACGGCGGCGGCAAAGCCCGCCGGGAGGCCCAGCACCGGCCCGAGCGCGCAGCCCAGCGTCGCGCCGATGAAGAAGGTCGGCACCATCTCACCGCCCTTGAAGCCGCTGGCGAGCGTCACCGCGGTGAAGAGCAGCTTGAGCGCGAAGTCCCAGGGCCGCGCCTGCCCGCGCTCTATCGCGGCGGCGATGACGTCGGTGCCCGCGCCGTTGTAGTCGCCGGTGCCCGTGAGGAAGGTCAGCGCTATCACCGCCGCGCCGCCGAGCAGGGCGCGCAGCACGCCGTTCGGCACCCAGCGCCTGAACAGCCGCTCGCTGCCGTGCATGGTCACGCAGAGCACCACGCTCATCACGGCGCAGGCGAGGCCCAGCAGCGCCACGCGCCAGAGCCCGTCCGCCGTCAGCGCGGGGGCGAGCACGTCAAAGCGCGTGGGCGCGATATTGAAGATGTGCGTCACGCCGTAGGAGACGAGCGCGCTGGCGAGGCAGGGCACGAGCCCGGCGTAATAGACCTCGCCCACGCTTATCACCTCCAGCGCGAAGATTGTCGCCGTCAGCGGCGTGCCGAAGAGCGCGGAGAAGAGGCCGCTCATGCCGCAGAGCGTGGCGAGGCGGCGGTCCTTGTCGTCCATGCGGAAGAGGCGGGCGATGTTCTGGCCCAGGCCCCCGCCTATTTGCAGCGCCGCGCCCTCGCGCCCCGCGCTGCCGCCGCACAGGTGCGTGAGCGCCGTGGAGACGAAGATGACCGGCACCAGCAGCGGCGAGATGCGCCGCCCCTCGTGTATGGCGTCGATGATGGCGTCGGTGCCGAGCCCGTCGAGCTTTGTGACCCGGTAGAGCAGCGCTATCGCCGCGCCGGTGACGGGCAGCAGCCAGAGCAGCCGCGGGTTCGCCTCGCGCAGCTCCGTCGCCGAGGCCACGGCGAGGTAGAAGGCCGAGCCCACCAGGCCGCAGAGCAGCCCCGTCACCGCCGCCACGGACAGCCACTTGACAAAAGCGCGCGCGAAGGCTCCGGCGGCCTTCGCGCGTTCGTTGATATTCTTCACGATTCCACCCCTGTGCGTGCAGTTTCTACGAAAACCGTATAGACTTTATCACAGCGGCAGGCAAATTTCAAGCGTCCGTTGGCCCCTCGCCGCATTCCGCCGCGGCTATATCGCCCCTGAGGCCGAAGAGGGCGGCGAAGGTCCACACAATCACGACCAGCCCGACTATGAGGACGGCCGCCCCAATGGCGAGCTGCAGCTCCCCGCTCTCCGGCAGCGCGTATCCCCAGGGCAGGGCCATGAGCGTCTGCAGCACGGTCGAGAAATCGCGCAGACGCCTGAGGCCGCGCTCGCGCGCGAGGCCGAAGAGCGCGGCCAGCTCGGCCAGGTTGGTCAGCAGCTGGAACCAGAAGTACAGCTCCAGCAGCATGGCGACAGCCGCCGGCAGATACCACCAGCCGCCCTCGGTATCCAGGCCCAGCATCGCCAGCAGCCAGAGGGCGAGCGTCCAGCACATCAGTATCCCTGACAGCGGCCGCAGCAGCCGCGCGCTGCGCACCCACCCGGCGAGCGGCGTGAGCGCGTAGTATACAAGCACGTAGCCGGCCCACTCCGGCAGCAGGTTGAAGCTGCCGGAGTTTATGTTTATGTTGACGTCGAGATAGAGGAAGACGCTCGCCCAGGCGATGCGCCCGAGGGCCCTGCTCAGTGCGTCACGGTTCATTGCCGTCCTCCTTGGCGTTATCCGCGGCGGCCAGCTCGAGCGTATATTCGCCCGCGCTCACGCCGTCTATTATCAGCTTGAGCTCGATGCTGCCGGGATAGTATGGCAGCCCGGCGGGCCCTAGCCCACGGTTCCAGTCCCCGGCGCGCCAATCGAGCAGGACTCCCTCCTCCGGCGATATGGAGGAGCTCAAGCTCACGCTCCCGTCGTCCGTCGGCAATCCGGACTCGACGCCCTCGTCGAGCACCCATTCGTACAGGACGGAGATATTCCCCTCGCCGCCCCCGGCGAGGTATTCCCTGGCGTCGAGCTCGACCGTATACCAGCAGTCACAGGTCCAGTCCTCCCACACGGCGTCGGGCGCGGCCTCGCGCGGATAGGCGGAGCCGAAGCTCCAGAGGCCGGCGCTCTGCCGCTCAGGCTGCCTCACCTCGACGTCGGAGTAGAGCTTTACCGTGACCGTCCCCGCGGCAGTGTCCACGGCGGCGGAAGAGGCCGCGGGCCTCGCGCCGAAGTACATGTCGATGTTGGCCCAGCCGGCTCCGCCCCTTATCCGCGCCTCCGGCGCGGGCCCGTCGCCCTGCGCGTATTCAAGCCGCGGCTCCTCCCCGACGGCGCGCACGGCGTAGCCGCCGTCCTCGCGCAGGATCTCGACCGGCACCAGGAGGAACTGGCTCAGCTGCTCATCGCTCACCGCGCCGTAGGACCAGCTGACATTGAGTATCTCGCCGGGCAGGGCGAGCTCGGCGAGCATGCGCCCGTCCTCGCACTGCCTCAGGTTGAGCACCTGGGGCTGCGCCGAAGCGCCGACGGACGCGAGCGCGCTGTCTCCCGGCCAGCGGCCGAGGAAAGCCTCCATGTCCTCGTACATCCGCTCCTGCCCGGAGACCGGCGCGGCCAGGGCGTAAAGCCACGGGTCCCGGAAGACGAGCGCCTTCGCGTAGGTGTCCAGCGCTCCGGGCACGGTGGAGCAGCGCTCGAGCCGCGCCGCGGCGAGGGTGGTCAGCAGCTCCCTCTCGCTGTTCGGATAGCTTTCAAGCCGGCTGAAATCCGCCCTCACGCCGGTGAGCAGGGTCGAGGCCAGTATCAGCACCGTGCACACGCTCACGAGCGCCATGCCGCTCGGATAGAGCTTGAAGCGCGCTATCGCCTCTATGCGCCGGGCGATGTTCCGCGCGCCGTTGGATATGGAGCTCGTGCCCGGCGCGCGGGCGTAGCTGTGAGAGGCCATGCCGAGCAGGATGGAGCCGTACTCGCGCCGCTCCTCGCCCTCCAGCCGCTCGAGCACGCGCTGGTCGCAGAGGGCTTCCATGTCGTTGCCCACCCGGTTGAAGACGTACTGCAAGAAGGGATTGCACCAGTGCAGCGCGCGCAGGAGGCACCAGAAGACGTTCTGCCCCGCGTCACAGTATTTGAGATGCAGCAGCTCGTGGAGAATGACTTTTTCGTCGGGCACCTCCCCCTCCGGCACAGCCAGCACCGGGCGCAGCACGCCGCAGACAAAGGCGCCCTTCAGCCCCGGCACGCTCACTGTGCGGCAGGCCCTGAGGCCGTATTTCTCCGCCGCCGCGTCCACCGCGGCGCGCACGGCGCCGTCCTCGCGCCCGCGCCAGAGCAGCGCCCGCAGCCTGGCATAGCGGTAGGCGTACCAGACAAGCGCCGCGAGCGCGCCGGCGGCGTAGAGCGCGAAAAGCCAGTCCGTCAGGCTGCGCGGCAGCCCGTCCGCGAGCGGCACGGGCGCGGTAATGCTCATGGGCTCAAAGGGCCCCGTGCAGGCCGAAGTCAGCCCCAGCTCGGCGGCGGACTTCGCCGTCTCTATCCAGAGCGCCAGCTGCGGCACAACCGCGCGCGTCAGGCCCGCCGGTATCAGCGCCCGGAGCGCCAGCACGCCCCACACGGCGTACTGCCAGCGCGGCGAGAGCTTGTCGCGCAGCAGCCGCTTCACCAGCAGCAGCACCGCCGCCGCCAGCGAGACAGTCAGCGTCTGATAGAGGAACTCCCAGATATTGCTCACGTCACACCTCCATCTCGTCGAGCAGCCGCCGGAGGCGCTCCGCCTCGGCGCGCGAAATGCGCGACTCCTTCAAAAACGCGGCGATGAGCTCGCCCGCCGCGCCCTTGTAGACGCGGTTCAAAAGCTCCGAGCGCTCCTCCCTCGCGCAGTCCGAGCGCGAGACCGCCGCGGAATAGGGCCGCGGCCCGCTGCGGTCTATTTTGACCAGCCCCTTCGCGGCCATGCGCGTGAGGTAGGTGTAGACCGTGTTCTTGTTCCAGCCGTTCGTGCCGCGCAGCTTCTCCGCGAGCTCGCCGAGGGCGAAGCCCTCCCCGCTCCACAGCGCCTCCATAACCGCCCACTCGGCGTCCGTAATGCGCATACCGCCGCCTCCCTACAGTTGTAGTATCAACTCTATACTACAACTGTAGGACGCTCTTGTCAAGCGCTTTCTTTCATACTGTTTTTACCATTTGGCGGCCTAATTTAAAAAAATCATAAAAAACACTTCAATTTTCCCAACACTTGTGTTAAAATTCATGTATACCTACCGAAAGGGGTGTAAACAATGAAGTTCACCTTCACTGAGAAGAAAATGAACGCCTCCGAGGACCTTCGCGCCTACGCCGAGAAGAAGATTGGCAAGATTGACAAGTTCTTCAAGACGGACAGCGAAGCCTACGTGACCTTCTCCACCGAGCGCGGCCGCTTCCGCGCCGAGGTCACGATTAAGAACAACGGCATGTTCTATCGCGTGAGCGAGCTGACGGGCGACATGTACGCCTCCATCGACTCCGCCGTCGCGAGCATCGAGAGGCAAATCCGCAAGAACAAGACGCGCCTTGAAAAGAGGCTTCGCGCCGGTGCTATAGAGCGTGAGATCAAACCCTACCAGGTCGCCGGCGACGACGCCGGCGAAGAGGAGTTCAAGGTCGTCCGCAACAAGAAGTTCTACATCGCGCCCATGAGCGTGGACGAGGCTATTTTGCAGATGAACCTGCTCGAGCACGAGTTCTTCGTCTTCCGCAACGCGGACGAGCACGACGAATTCTCCGTGGTCTACCGCCGCAAAAACGGCGGCTACGGCCTCATAACCGACAGCAAAGACTGAAAACAAGGGCTCCCCGCGAGGGGAGCTCTTATTTGAAGCCGCCGCTTCAAGCGGGGCTTTGCGGGAGGGCTCAAACTCCTCGCTTCTCCTTGAGAGGGCCTCAAACTCCCGCCCTCCCTGAGGGGCGCTTTCTTTTGCTGCGCCAAAAGAAAGCGTCCCTCAGACTCCCCGAAAGGAAAAGGCGCGTTTGCTGCCGGTCGGGGGGTTGCGGTGCGGCGTGGTGCCGCGAGGTGATTTGCGGCGTGGTTACCAGCGCACTTACGCTGGGAGCGGGACGCAACAAGGCGCTCAGCCTCGCCCGCCCGCGAGCGGACGTCGCGGCTGGGGTTGCGGGACGCTACGGGCTGTAGTCAAGCGTAAGCAACCAACCCACCACTCTAGCTCGCCGCTGACGCGGCATCGCACCGGGGTTGCCGCCGGGCGCGGTGTACCGACGTGGCCCCGCTCGCCGCTTGCGCGGCATCGCTACCGATGTTGCTGGCGGTTGCCGGTTTTGCCGACCTTGTAGGGCGCACCGTCCTCGGTGCGCCATTCCCCCCGGGCTTGCTCACACCTCCCGGTTACGCACCCAACCGTAGGGGGCGGCGTCCTCGACGCCCCTTGCGTTGGACTACGGGCAACCTCCCGGGGGGGCTGCCGACGCTCCCAACGCCGCCCCCGCTCCGCACTTCACCACGCTGCATCGCGGAAACATCTCGCTAACATCTCGCTAACATCTCGCTAACATCCTGCTAACATCCTGCTAACATCGTTTTTTGAGCGGATATTAGCAAGCCTGTTTGTGCGCTCAGAATTCGCGTAACCGGCCAAGCCGCCCAATTTTCCTAACTTTTACGCCTCAAACACGCCGCAGACTCGCTAATATCGCTAATATCGCCTTTATCCCCGTGTTTGGGGGGGCCCCCGAAGGGGCCGAGTCGTAAATATGCGGCGCGGGGCTGATATTGTAACATTTACCTGTGTAAACAGGCTATATACTCACAATCCCGGCGTAATATTATACTTATCGCCGCAATTTATGCTATAGGAGGCTGTGACTATGCTATTCATCTGCTACCCGAAGTGCAGCACCTGCGCAAAGGCCCGGGCCTGGCTGGATTCGCAGGGGCTTGAGTACACAGAACGC
>CALWYR010000102.1 GCA_944385805.1 uncultured Oscillospiraceae bacterium | reverse complement strand
CGAGGAGTTCGGCATAGACGGCCTGCGCCTCGACGTGGCCTACTGCCTCGACCGCGGCTTCCTCGAGCGGCTGCGCGGGTGCTGCGACGCGCTCGCGCCCGACTTCTTCCTCGTCGGCGAGACGCTGCACGGCGACTACAACCAGTGGCTGGGCGCGCTGCACTCCGTCACCAACTACGAGTGCTACAAGGGGCTCTACTCCGCCCTCAACGACATGAACCTCTTTGAGATTGGCCACAGCATCAAGCGCCAGTTCGGCTCCGAGCCCTGGGCGCTCTACCGCGGGCGGCAGCTGCTGAGCTTCGCCGACAACCACGACGTCACGCGCGCGGCGAGCATACTGCGCAATCGCGGGCACCTGCCGCTTATCTACGGCCTGCTCTTCGCCATGCCGGGCATCCCCTGCGTCTATTACGGCAGCGAATGGGGCCTGGAGGGCCGCAAGGAAGACGGCGACCGGAGCCTGCGCCCGGCGCTGGCCGCGCCCGAGTGGAACGGGCTCACCGACACGATTGCCGCCATGATAAGCGCCCGCCGCGCGAGCCGCGCGCTGCGCGAGGGCGACTACGCCGAGGTGCTGCTCACCAACCGCCAGTATATCTTCCAGC
The DNA here is from genome assembly GCA_944385805.1 of uncultured Oscillospiraceae bacterium. GTDB lineage: Bacteria > Bacillota > Clostridia > Oscillospirales > Oscillospiraceae > Scatomorpha. The sequence continues at coordinate 2,831 of CALWYR010000102.1, read as the reverse complement.
GCAGCGTGGACGGCGAGCGCGTCCTCTGCGCCTTCAACGCCGACAGCGAGCCCTACACCGCCCACTTCAACGCGGACTGCGGGACCGCCGTAGACCTCATAACCGGCAGCCCGCACGACTTCGGCGGCGGCAGCGAGCTGCCCCCCTACAGCGTGAGCTACTGGCTCTGCGAGAAATAAAGGGAAATAATAAGGAGCTCCCCACCCGGGGAGCTCCTTATTACGTCTTGCTGTTTGGTTCAGACTGCCGCGCGGTAGAGGAAGGTCACTGTCTGCGCGCGCGTGCAGGTCGAGTGCGGGGAGAAGGTCGTGGGAGAGACGCCCAGCGTGACGCCGCTTCCGGCCGCCCAGGCCACGGCCCCGGCGTAATAGGCGTCCCCGGGCACGTCGGTGAAGGCGGCGCTGCCGCCCTCCCCGCCGCCGAGAGCGCGGTGAAGGAAGGTCACGACCTCCGCGCGGGTGCAGACGGCGTAGGGGTCGAAGCGGCCCGCGCCGGTGCCGGTAGTGACGCCGTTCTCTGCTGCCCAGGCGACCGCCCCGGCGTAGTACGCGCCCTCGGGCACGTCGCCGAAGCTCGCCGCGCCGTCAGGCTGCGGGCAGCCCAGGGCGCGCCAGATAAAGGTCACGACCTCGGCGCGCGTACACGGCGCGTTGGGGCTGAAGCTGCTTTCCCCCGTGCCGGTGGTGACGCCCCCGGCCACGGACCAGGCCACGGCGTCGGCGTAATAGGCGTCCCCGGGCACGTCGGTGAAGCTGATTTCCGGCTCATCCTCGCCCTCGCCGGGCACGCTGACGGCCGGGTGATAATTGGGGTTGGCCGCGCCGCAGACGGCGCAGTACGCGCCGCTGAATTTGTGGCCGGCGGCGGGCTCCGCGGGCTCGGTATAGGTCGAATTATCGGGGAGGGTGTAGGTCCAATAGCCGCCCACGGTGCAGGTGGGCGCGGTGTACTCGGCGTTCACAGAGGTGGTTTCAACATCGGCATCGCTGACCAGCGTATAGGCGCCGCTGCCCGTGATGGGGATTGCGCCGCCCTCAACGCTCTTGGCCTCGCCGCGGTGCAGCACGACGCCGTCATCGGCGCCGTCGAACTCGAGCGCGGCGCTCAGGCCGCCACCGAGCCCGAACTCGCCTACGGTTATCACGGTCGCGCCGTTGGCTTCACTGACGCTGACCAGCGGGTTGAAGGGCGCGCCGGCGCTGACGTTGAGCAGCTCTTCCCCACTGCCGCCCGCGTCCCCGCCGTTGGACGAGGACAGCGTATTCACGGCGGAGCTGATGCGCCAGGTGTAGCCGCCGTCTTCCCCCTCCGGGATGAGCGCTATCTCAACCGCGCCGTTTGCCGTCGCAGTCTCGGCCAGCTCGGCGGAATTCATGTTGTCGGTGGCTGTGGACAGCAGCATCTTCACGTCTTTATTGCCGCCGGTGACGGTCTGGCCGTGATAGGCATAGGCCGCGCCGGCGTCGTGGAGCTCGGGCGCGTCGGCGAAGTAGTAGGGCGCGTATTCAACATTGCCCTGGAACTTGCCCGGCGCGGGTTTGACCACGTGCCCGCCGCCGTTGAGATAGAGGCAGCGCGCGATGTAGAAGGTCTCGTCGTCCCCGTCATTGTGGTTTATGACGTTGTGCGCGTTGTTTTTGAAGGTGCAGTTATAAAAGCGAGCGCTTTTAAACGAAGCCGCGAGCGGGGCGGAATCAGCCAGCTCGATGGCCGTCCCATTGTCCTCGAAAGTGTTGCCGTAGGAGAGCCGGGCCATCAGCGAGGTAGTGATATAGAGCGCGGTGGTGTTGTCCTCGAAGGTGTTCGCCGCCATGCTTTCAAGGCTGAGATCGCCCGGCGTGTTGTCATCATAATCGGTGTGGATGCCGTACTCAAAGCCGCTGATGCTGCAATTTCTTATGCCCACGACCGCCGCGCTGCCGTAAACGCCGCAGCCGCTGCTTTTATTGCCGCTGCCCACTATATTCAGCCCCTCCAGCACCACAATGGCGGGATAGGGGTCGTCATACGGATCCGCGTCCTCCGGCCCGCTTATCTCCAGGCTGCCGTTGATGTTCGCGCCGTTGCCGCAGAGCCGCAAATCGCTTGTGAGGTTCGTGAGTTTGACGTCGCCATCGACGGTAAAGCCCTCGTAGAGGCTGAGCTCGATCCCGCCTGTGAAGTCCTCGCTCTCGACGAGCAGCTCCCTGATGTAGGCGTTGAACGCTTCGGCGCTGACCGCGGCCTGCGCGCCAAACTTATCGCGCACGTCGGCGCGCAGGGTCTTGACCTCTTCAACAGCGGTCGTGGAGACCAGCTCGATGGGCTCTGCCAGCGCCTCGAGACCGGTGTCAGAAAAGGCAACGGTGACGGTCACTTCTGCCTTGCCGAAGCCGCGCGTCCGCGTCTCGACCGGGAAGCCGCGCCCGTCCTTCGCGAGCACCCTGGCGCTGACAACGCCGGGCGCGTCCGAGACGACTGAGACGGAGCTTATCTTCGCCGTGAGCTCCGCGTCGACCGCGGCCGACGGCGCGCTGCCATACGTCATCTTGAAGACGACGGGATACTGCGTGTACGGCTCCAGCCCCTCGGCGGGGAAGATATAGCCCTCGTCAAACGACTGATAGCCGTCGCCGGAGAGGAAGGGGGCGAGGAGGTCAAAGTTCTCCGTGCCCTCTTGCCAGGCGGCCAGCGCCAGGGCATAGCTCTGACCGTTGCAGCTAAATTCGTAGACGTTCGGAGTTTCGGGCTTGTAGCCGTCCCCGTCCGCGGCCAGCGCCGACACGGGCAGGCCGAGCAGCAGCGCCGCGCAGAGCAGCCAGGTTATTGCGCGCTTGAGCATATCACCGCAT
>CALWYR010000101.1 GCA_944385805.1 uncultured Oscillospiraceae bacterium | reverse complement strand
TGAGCTGGGCCATGTAGCTGATGCCCTCCTGCTTGAGCGAGATGCCCGGGCCGGAGGAGGCGGTCAGCACGCGCCTGCCGCAGGAGGAGACGCCCATGACCATGTTGATGGCGGCGAGCTCGCTCTCCGCTTGTATAAAGGTGCGCCCCAGCTCGGGCATGCGCCCGGAGAGGTACTCCATGACCTCCGTCGAGGGCGTTATCGGGTAGCCGGCATAGACCTCCACCCCGGCGCGCAGCGCCGATTCAGCCATGGCAATGTTGCCTTTTACCATATCTCCCATAACAGTGCCTCCTTACTGCGCGGTGATGGTGAACACGGCGTCGGGACAGACGGTATAGCAGATACCGCAGCCGATGCATTTCTCCGCGTCCACCTGTACATGCTTGTAGCCGTGGGTATTTATTTCATCCGTCATGGATATAGCCTGCTTGGGGCAGCTGGCCATGCACAGCCCGCAGGCCTTGCAGTTTTCGGGGTTTACAACCGATTTGCTCATAATTATTCCTCCTTGTCGTTGCCGCAGGCGAGGATCGCCCAGGCGATTGACGCGACCTTGCCCTTGATGGGCGCCGAGCGCGAGCTCATGACCACGGGGGCGGCTGCGCCGACGACGATGTTCGCCGTCAGGCCCTTGCCGAAGTAGCCGATGGCCTTGCCCATGCAGTTGCCTGTCTCGATGTTGGGCACGAGGAAGAGGTCCACGTCCCCGCTGATGCGGCTATTGATATGCTTCTCCCCGGCGGCCTCGGGACGCATTGCCACGTCGAAGGCGATGGGCCCCTCATAGACGCCCGCCGGCAGCTCTCCGCGCCCGGCCATCTCCACCAGCGCCGCCGCGTCCACCGTGGCGGGCATCTTGGGGTTGACCTTCTCGTTGGCGGCGAGCAGCGCCACCTTCGGCTCGGTTATTCCCATGCGGTGCAGCACGGGCACGGCGTTTTTCAGTATCTCCACCTTGTCGTCAAGGGATGGCGCGATGGTCATGCCGCCGTCGGTGATGAAGAAGAGCTTCTTCTCGCCCGGCTCGTCATAGCAGGCGAGCACGTTGAGCTGACGGCCCGTGCGCAGCCCGACCTCCTTGTCGAGCACGCTGCGCAGGAAGTCGCTGGTGTTCATCTGGCCCTTTACGTAGACGTCGGCCCGGCCCGAGCTCACGAGTGAGACGGCCGCGCGGCCGACCTTCTCCAGGTCCGGCTCGTCCACGACGCTTATATGCTCGCTCTCCAGCCCGTCGGCGGCCATGAGGGCGCGTATTTTCCCCGCGTCGCCCACCAGTATCACGTCGCAGAGCCCGATGGCCGTGACCTCGCGCGCGACGTGGATCATCTTCTCGTCGGCGGCCTGCGCTATGGCTATGGTGCGGCGCGGCCTGCGTCCGCAGGCGGCCTTTATGATGTCGTCAAAGCTCTGGTACATCCCAGTCTCTCCCGTAGATATGATAGCTCTCGACGCCGTCGAGTACGCGCGTCACGCCCTCGCAGAGGGCCTCCATCTCCTTCGAGCCCGGCACGACCCTGACGGGCGCGAGGAAGGCCACGCGCTCGGCCACGCGCTCCGTGAGGCGCTTTGAGTAGGCGCAGCCGCCGGTGAGGATGATGCAGTCCACCTCGCCCTTTGCCGCCGTGGCCAGAGCGCCGATCTCCTTGGCTATCTGATAGGCCATGGCGCTGAGGATGAAGTCGGCGTGCTCGTCGCCGCGCTCTATCATCTCCTCCGCCTCGATAAGGCTGGAGGTGCCCAGGTGCGAGACAAGCCCGCCGGCGCCCTTGATGCGCTTCATCATCTCATCCTTGCTCCATTTGCCGGAGTAGCAGAGGTCGACGTAGCTCTTGCCGTTGAGCTTGCCGGCGCGCTCCGGGCTCATGGGGCCCTCGTCGTCGGAGCAGATGTCCACTATGCGGCCGCGACGGTGCAGGTTGATGCTGATGCCGCCGCCCAGGTGGGCAACGATGAAGTTCATGTCCTCGTACTTCCCGCCCATCTCGCGCGCCGTGTCCCGGGCCGTGGCGCGGGTGTTGAGCACGTGGGAGAAGGGGCGGCGCTTCACGTCGGCGAGGCCGGTGACCCGGGCTATCTCCTCCACCTCGTTGACGCAGACCGCGTCGTAGATATAGGCCTCGCAGCCCTGGCTGTCCGCAATTTCGCGGGCGATGATGGCCGAGAGGTTGCTCGGGTGGTTGGTGACGGGATGGCGGCAGGCCTCGAGCAGGTTCTCCTCCACGAGGTAGGCCCCGCCCCGGGCAATGCCGAAGGTGCCGCCTCGGGCGGCCACGGCGTCGAAGCAAGCGTCCGCCAGTCCGTGCGCCGCCAGGCACTCGAGTATGGCGTCGCGCCGGAGCGGGTACTGGTCGAGCAGCGTCTCACAGTGGGCGAGCTCCTCCACGGGGTGGCTGATATTCTCGTCGAGCAGCTTCTCCTCCCCGCGGAAGACCGCGAGCTTGGTCGAGGTGGAGCCGGTGTTTATGACAAGTATGCAGTGCAACTTACCACTCTCCTTTCCGCCGCCGGGCCCGCTGGCATGGGCCCGGCGAACTCAGGCCGCAACGGGCAGAGCGGCCTCTATCGCTGAGTTTATTGTGACATACAATAAAAATCGTGTCGACTTTCATGAAAAAAAGAAGACTTTGCACAACAAGAGATGCAAAGTCTTCAGTCCTGTTTATTTACGCGCGCGAAATCGCGCCCCGGCTCAGTAGCGCATGGCGCGGGTGACGGTGAGCTCCAGGTGGGTGCGCATGCGGCTTTCGGAGAGCTCCTCGTCGCGCTTTGTGATGGCCTCGTATATCATGCGGTGGCGCGCCGCCATGTTGAGGCAGGCGTTGACGTCGAGAGCGAAGTAGCGGAAAAAATGTATGCGCGGGAGCATGTCCTCATAGCACTGCACCACATATTTGTTGTGCGAGCTCACCACCACCAGGCGGTGGAACTCCATGTCCTTCTTCCCAAGCTCGAAGAGCAGCTTGTCCGCGAGGGCCCTGTCCGTGACGCGGAAGTCCGCGTCCCAGGCGCTCTGCGCGCCCTTTTCAATGAGGGCGTCCGTGTCCGCGAGGTTCTTCTCTATCCTCCTGAGCTCGCTGGTGCGTATACGCGAGCAGGCCAGGCGCACGGCCAGGCTCTCCACCGCGACGCGCAGGTCGAGCAGGGCCATGTAGTCTCCTATCTTGATGGCGTAGACCGTGTAGCCCTGCGCGCCCTTTGAGAGGAAGCCGTCGCGCTCGAGCATGGTGAAGGCCTCGCGCACGGGCGTGCGGCTTATCTGCAGCTGGTCGGCTATCTGCTCCTGGTTGAGCTTGCTCCCGGGCGGCATGCGGTGCTCGACTATGTCGTCGCGCACGAGGGTATAGACCAGCTCAGTATTGGAAAGGAAGGGGTTTTTCTCCCTCAGCGCTTCCATTTTGGCGCTTGAAAGGCCGCTGCGGCCCGGTTCTCTTTTCATCTCTTCACCTACATAGCAAGGATTCCGTCCCACGGCTCGGGGACTGGCAAATATGGATATATAATATGTATAAAAAGAGAATTTGTCAAGAGGCGCTCCTTGTGAAATATACACGCATCCGCCGCCCCGCGATGTACCTCCCGGTGCACATCGCCGCGAAAAATGGTTTTATTTGAGTGCCCGCGGCGCGGCTTTTCACGTATTTTGACACATCGGCCGCTTGCCCTTATGATAAATGTGCATCTTGTACATTAAACGGGCAAATTTTTAACAATCTTTTGCATGGATTGCCCAGCCGGGAAGCTGGCCCCGTCTGGCAGGTATGAGAGGAGAGAAAACACCCATGGCACAGACCAAAACCTCCGCCTTCAAGTGGATAGCTCTGCTTGCCGGCGCCTTCTGTCTTTTTGGCACGGGACTGATCCCGCCGCCCGCCGGCCTCAGCCAGGCCGGCTTCCAGGTGCTCGGCATACTTGTCGGCGCCATCATACTGTTCCTCACCTGGGGGACGGGCTGGCCCAGCATGGCCATCATCTTCGCGCTCATGACAGTCCCCGGCCTCAGCGCCGCCCAGGTCACCCAGGCGACCTTCGGCAACAACACGGTCGTCTTCCTCATGTTCTGCATGATGCTCGCCGCCTGCCTCACCAAGAGCGGCGCGGCCCGGCGCATCGCCGTCTGGTTCCTCACCAACAAGCTCGCGCGCAAGAGCCCCTGGTGGACCATCATCATGTACTACACCGCCAACTTCATCCTCAACTACGTCCTCTCCACGGCGGCGACCATCTTCGTCATGATGCCCATCGCCATCGAGCTGCTCGAGAGCGTCGGCGTCAAGAAGGAGGACAAGGCCCCCATCGCCGTGGCGCTGCTGCTCGGCACGCTGGTCACCGGCCTGCTCTCCAACGGCGGTAACCCCATCTCCCACGCCACCACGCTGCAGGGCTTCTCCTTCTATGAGAGCTTCACCGGCGAGGCCATGGACTTCTTCACCTACTGCGCCATCGGCACGCCCGTCTCCATTGTCAGCTACCTGCTCTTCTTCCTCATGGTCAAGTTCATCTGGCGCCCCGACGTCAGCATGCTCACGGGCATCAACTACGACGCGCTGCAGTCCACGGTGCCGCCCATGACCAAGAAGGAGAAGTGGTCGGTGTTCTTCTACATCGTCTGCGTTATCCTCTGGATGATGCCCGGCCTGAGCGACTACGTCTGGCCCGCGGCCTCCGGCTTCTTCAACAAGATAAACAACTGCCTGCCCCCGCTGGCGGCGCTCTTCCTCATGAACTTCATCAAGGTCGACGGCGAGCCCGTCCTCGCCTGGGGCGAGGCGGTCAAGTCCGTCAACTGGCCAAGCTTCATGTTCATCGCCTCCATCATGGGCCTCGGCTCCTTCATGGGCAACGCCGACATCGGCATCCCCGCCTGGCTGAGCGACACGCTCTCGCCCATCTTCGGCGGCATCAGCCCCTTCCTCTTCCTCGTTATCATGGTCTTCCTCGCCGACCTGATGACGAACTTCACCAGCAACACCGTCACCGTCTCCGTCATGCTGGCCGTCGCGCTGCCGCTCGCCATGGGCGTCTACGACGGGCAGATAAGCGTCTTCCTCACGGCCGCGCTCGTCACCATCGCCGCCAACAACGGCTGGACCGCGCCTCCCGCGAGCCCCACCGCCGCCGTCGTCTACGGCTCCGGCTGGGTGGATACCAAGAGCATGATGATCTGGGGCCTCTCGGCCATGGTGCTGCACGTCATCGTCACCATGACCCTGGGCTACGCCCTCGGCTCCGCGCTGCTTTAAGCGCCCCGCCGGCTCACTACAGAAAGGAAGTTTGAAAAATGAAAATAGCTATACTCGGCAGCGGCGCCACCGGCAGCGCCTTCGGCGCTTACCTCAAGCTCGGCGGCGTTGAGGACATCACCCTCATCGACCTCTACAAGGAGCACATGGACGCCGTGCGCGACCACGGCCTGCTCTTCAAGGACCACAACGGCGAGCGCGTCGTCAGCGGCTTCAAGACCGCCTACACCGCCGAGGAGGTCGGCCTTGTCGACATCCTCATAGTCCTCGTCAAGAGCACCCACACAAAGAGCGCCCTCGCCGGCGCGAAGTGCTGCATCGGCGAGAACACCGTCGTCGTCTCGCTGCAGAACGGCCTCGGCAACGACCTCGCGCTGAGCGAATTCGTGCCCATGAGCCGCATCGGCTGCGGCTGCGGCCGTATCGGCACCGAGCTGGCCGGCCCCGGGCACTGCATCGCGCGCCCCAGCCAGGGCATCACCAACATGTTCGTCGGCCCCGTCGAGCGCAGCGAGCTCTCCGCCGCGGCCTGCAAGTACATTGTCGACGCCTTCGCCAAGGGCGGCCTCAACCCGGAGTACCACGACGACATCCGCCCCTACCTCTGGAAGAAGGCGGCCTCCAACAGCGGCTTCAACACCGTCTGCGCGGTGCTGGGCCTGACCATGAAGCAGGTCTATGAGGACCCCAACGGCTTCGGCCTAGTCAAGGCCATCCTCAAGGAGGCCAGCGACGTCGCCGCCGCCATGGGCGTGGCGCCCAACCTCTACGACGGCCTCGTCGCCGACGTGCCCACCACCGTCAAGAGCTACGGCGACTACTACCCCTCCCTCGCGCAGGATCTGCTCATATACAAGCGTCCCACCGAGGTCGACACGCTCTCCGGCGCCATCTCCACCTACGGCAAGATGGCCAAGGTGCCGACGCCCGTCTGCGACGTGCTCAGCGAGGTCGTGCGCGCCATACAGTCCAACTATGCCCTGAGGTACAAGGACAAGGACTGAGGCCGCGCGGAAAGTGAGATGACACAGGAAAAAACTCCGCTCATCAGGTGGATAGCCCTGGCGGCGGCGGTGCTGGCCATTGCGCTCACCAAGCTGCTGCCGCCGCCCGCGGATCTGGGCGAGGCCGGGTTCCAGATTCTCGGCATCCTGGCCGCGGCCATCATCCTCTTCCTCAGCTGGGGTACGGGCTGGACGAGCATGGCGATAGTCTTCGCCATGCTCACCCTGCCGGGCGTGAGCTCGGCGCAGGTGACGCAGGCCACCTTTGGCAACAACACCGTCGTTTTCCTGCTCTTCTGCTTCATGCTAGCCGCCTGCCTCACCGAGAGCGGCGCGGCCCGCCGCATCGCGATATGGTTCCTCACCAACCGCCTCGCGCGAAAGAGCCCCTGGTGGACCGTGGCCATGTACTTCGCCTCCGTCTACGTGCTCGACTTCTTCCTCTCCGCCTCCACCTGCATCATGATACTCATGCCCATTCTGCTGAGCATGTTCGAGAGCGTGGATCTGGTGAGGGACGAGCGCTGCCGCCTCTCGAGCATGCTGCTGCTATGTACCGTCGTGGTGGCGCAGCTCGCCAACGGCGCCAACCCGATAAGCCACGCGGTCACCATACAGGGCTTCGCGCTCTATGAGAGCTACGTGGGCCTGGAGATGAACTTCTTCACCTTCTGCGCCATCGCCACGCCCATATCCATCCTCACCACGCTGGTGGTATTCCTGCTCGTGCGCTTTGTCTGGCGGCCCGACGTGAGCCCCTTCAAGCGCATCGACTACGACGAGCTGTCCACCTCCTGCGGGCCCTTCACGCGGCGCGAGGTGGTATCCATCCTCTTCTACGGGCTCTGCGTCATACTCTGGCTGCTGCCGGGGCTGAGCGACTATATCTGGGCCCGAGGCCGCGGGCTTCCTCGGCCGCATCAACAACTGCCTGCCGCCGCTGGCCGTGCTCTTCGTCATGAACTTCGTCAAGGTCGAGGGCAAGCCCGTCCTCGCCTGGGCCGACGCGGTAAAGGCCGTCAGCTGGCCGACCTTCATGTTCATCGCCTCCATCATGGGCCTCGGCTCCTTCCTCGGCAACGCTGACTTCGGCATCTCCGCCTGGATGAGCGAGGCGCTCGCGCCGGTGTTCTCCGGCATCAGCCCGCTCATGTTCGTGCTGATAATGGTGTTCATCGTCAACCTGCTCACCAACTTCTGCTCCAACTCCGTGGCGCTGAGCGTGGTCTACGCCATCGCGCTGCCGCTCTGCATGGGCGTGTACGACGGCTCGGTGAACCCCACGCTGCTGAGCATACTCATCACCAGCGCCGCGCAGAACGGCTGGGCCACCGCGCCCGCCAGCCCCACCGCCGCCGTGGCCTACGCCTCCGGCTGGGGCGACTCCGGCGTCATACTGCGCTGGGGCCTCCTGATAATGCTGCTGCAGATGGGCATCAGCATGCTCTTCGGCTTTGCCGTCAACGGGCTCATAGTTTAACCGCCTTTTGGGGCCGGAAAACCGGCCCCAAAAAATTTTCCGCAAAATCCCTATTGACAATTTAAAGCGGCGAGCTTATAATACGAGACAAGTTCAAATCATCACAGGCAATGACTGCGGAATAGTACCGGGAGCCGGCGGCGCGCCCGCCTGGTCCTACAGAGAAGTGCCGGTTGCTGCAAGGCATCAGGATACGGCCCGGGAATACACGCAAGAGCCGCCCCACGAAAGCGCACTCGCGCCGGTAGGCCGGGCCGGGCCTCTCCCGTTACAGAGATAGAGTATCTCGGCTATGCCGACGCACTCGAAAAGGCCGTTATCGTGAGGTAACGGTGAACTGAGGTGGTAACACGGGATTTGGCGCTCGTCCTCTATTGGGAGGAAGAGCGTTTTTCTTTTCCTCAAAACCGGTGGAACCGCCGCCAAACGGCTCCATCCAATATAGAAAGGAGCCAAAGACAATGGCAAACATCAAATTCTTTACCGGTATGGACATCCCCCTCGAGCTGCACAAGGTGCGCATGGTGCAGAAGCTGAACCTTCAGCCCGTCGAGCGCCGCGCCGAGGCCATCACCGAGGCGGGCAACAACACCTTCCTGCTCAAGAACAAGGACATCTTCCTCGACATGCTGACCGACTCCGGCGTCAACGGCATGAGCGACCGCCAGACCGCCGCCATGCT
>CALWYR010000100.1 GCA_944385805.1 uncultured Oscillospiraceae bacterium | reverse complement strand
CGAGGTCGGTGCCCGGCTCGCAGAAGAACTCGAGCTCCATCTGCTCGAACTCGCGGGTGCGGAAGGTGAAGTTGCCCGGCGTTATCTCGTTGCGGAAGCTCTTGCCCACCTGGCAGACGCCGAAGGGGATCTTCCGGCGGGTGGTGCGCTGGATGTTCTTGAAGTTGGCGAAGATGCCCTGCGCGGTCTCGGGGCGGAGGTAGACCTCGCTGGCGCTGTCCTCGGTGACGCCCTGATGGGTCTTGAACATGAGGTTGAACTTGCGTATATCGGTGAAGTCGCTCTTGCCGCAGACGGGGCAGGCGACGCCGTGCTCGCGGATGAAGGCGACCATGTCGTCGTTGGTCATGGCCTCGGCGCTGACGCCCTCCATGGGGTTCTCGGCCAGCCAGTCCTCTATGAGCTTGTCGGCCCTGTGGCGGCTCTTGCAGGCCCGGCAGTCTATGAGCGGGTCGTTGAAGGTGGTGACGTGCCCGGAGGCCACCCAGACGCGGGGGTTCATCAGTATGGCCGCGTCGAGGCCCACGTTATAGGGGTTCTCCTGGACGAACTTCTTCCACCAGGCCTTTTTCACGTTGTTCTTCAGCTCCACGCCGAGCGGGCCGTAGTCCCAGCTGTTGGCAAGACCGCCGTAGATCTCGCTCCCCGCGTAGATGAAGCCCCTGTTTTTGCACAGGGCGACCAGCTTTTCCATCGTTTTTTCCGTGTTTTTCATATTTTTCTCCTTTTCCCGCAGATGGCTTCTGCGGAGATATCAGGCGGCTTTACTTCCCGGGGACGCTGTGCTATAATGCGCGATAAGGCGCGCCCGGCAGAGCCAGTCCGCCTGTCAACTGATAATGTTAACACAAAAGACACACTATATCAATAATAATTAAACATTAAATTATCTCGGAGGAGTAAAATGAAGCAAGAGCTGCTCAGCCGCTACGCAAAGCTCATAGCCGTCACCGGCGGCGGCATAGTCCCCGGCCAGAGCGTTATCATACGCGCGGGCCTCGACCAGCCGGAGTTCGCGCTCATGCTCGCGGAGGAGTGCTACCGCGCGGGCGCGAGGGAGGTGGAGCTCGACTGGGAGTACCGGCCCTTCGACGCTCTCGCGAACAAATACGAGAGCGTGGACACGCTCGGCGCCGTCAAGCCCTGGCAGCTGGCGCGGCTGCGCCACCGGGCGGACACCCTGCCCGTCATGCTCTATCTCGAGAGCGCCGACCCCGACGGCCTCGCCGGCATCGACCAGGCCAAGCGCGCCGAGGCCATGAGGCGGCGCTGGGCGGTCACCAAGCCCATCAGCGACGAGATGGAAAACCGCTATCAGTGGTGCATCGCCGCCGTGCCCGGCGTGGAGTGGGCGCGCAGGGTCTTCCCCGGCCTCGCGGACGAGGACGCGGTGGAGCGGCTCTGGGAGGCCATACTGCGCTGCTCGAGGGCCTATGAGGGCGACCCGGCGGAGAACTGGGCAAAGCACAACGCCTTCCTCTCCGACCGCTGCGCGAAGCTCAACGCCATGGGCCTTGTGAAGCTCGAATATAAGTCCGCCAACGGCACCGACCTCGCTGTCGGGCTCATACCCGAGGCGCTCTTCCTCGGCGGCGCTGAGCTGAACCCCGTCAACGGCGCGGTCTACAACCCCAACATCCCCAGCGAGGAGGTCTATATCACCCCGCGCGCGGGGGAGGCCGAGGGCATGGTGTACGCCACGCGCCCGCTTGCCTACCGCGGCCAGCTGATAGAGAATTTCTGGATACGCTTTGAGGGCGGCCGCGCCGTGGACTGCGGCGCGGAGAAAAACGAGGAGGCGCTCAGGGCGCTCATAGCCATGGATGAGGGCTCGGCCATGCTCGGCGAGTGCGCGCTCGTGCCGTATATGAGCCCGATAAGGGAGAGCGGGCTCATGTTCTACAACACTCTCTTCGACGAAAACGCGGCCTGCCATCTCGCGCTCGGCCGCGGCTACTCCAGCAACATCCGCGATTACGCGGACTATACCCTCGACGAGCTGAGGGCCATGGGCGTCAATGACTCCATGGTGCACGAGGATTTCATGATAGGCTCCGCGGACCTGAGCGTCACCGGCGTCACAGCCGGGGGGAAGCGGATACCCATCTTCACCGGCGGCGGCTGGGCCTTCTGAGCGCCGCCGGATGACCCGGGAGGAAAAAATGGACAGCAGGAAAAGTACTCAAACCCCGCGTATGGACCGCAAAACGCTCATACTCACCGTCGTCGGAGCGCTGCTGGTCATCGCGATCATTGTCATCGCCGTAGTGCTCATGCAGCGCTCGAGCGTCAGCGCCTACGAGGAGAGCTATAACGCCGCCATGGAGAGCTATGTCGCCGGGGACTATTCCGGCGCCATAGAGTCGGCGCGGCTCGCTTACAGCGCGGACGCCACCGAGGACGCGCTGCTGATCATCGCGCGCAGCCACGCCGCGCTGGGCGACTATGACTCCGCCGTCGCCGCGCTCGAGCCCTGGGTGGCGGAGCACGGCTCCGGCGAAGAGGCCGGCTCCCTGCTGGAGGAATACCGCTCCCTGGCCGGCGGCGAACCGAGCGAGACTCCCGACGCCGGCACCGTCGAAATCGGCGGCCAGAGCTTCAGCAGGGACACAGACACCGTCGTCCTCGCCGATACGCCGCTGAGCGGCGCCGACCTGGAGGCCGTCGCCGGGCTCGAAAGCCTCACCAGCCTCAGCCTCAACGGCTGCTCGCTCACCGACATCTCCGCCCTCGCCGCCTGCGAGGGCCTGACGGCGCTCTCGCTGGAGGACAACGCCATCGAGGACGTCTCCGCGCTCTCCGGCCTGCGCTCGCTCAGGGCGCTCTACCTGAGCGGGAACCCGCTCGGCTCGCTCGAGCCGCTCTACCGCCTCGACAGCCTCACCACGCTCGACATCCGCGGCCGCGAGATAACCGGCGAGGAGTTCGCCGCCCTCGCCGCGGAGCTGCCCGGCTGCACCATCCTCTCCGACGAGCCCAGCGCCGCGGTGACGGAAATCACGCTCGGCGGGATCACCTTCACGAGCGACGTCACCGAGCTCGACCTCTCCGGGCGGCAGATTTCCGACATCTCGCCGCTGTCTGCCTGCACCTCGCTGGTATCTCTCGACCTCTCGGACAACGCCATATCCAGCGTTTCCGTGCTGGCCGGGATGCCGAACCTGCGCTCGCTCGACCTCTCCAACAACGAGATATCCAACCTCTCGCCGCTGATTGCCCTCACCGGCCTGGAGAGCCTGGACGTCTCCGGCAACGCCGTCGGCAACGTCTCCGCCCTCTCGGGCCACACCGCGCTCAGGGAGCTGAGGCTCGACGGCAACCCCCTCGCCTCGCTCGACCCGCTCGGCAGCCTCAGCGGCCTCGCGAGCCTGAGCCTGCGCGACACGGGCGTCACGGACAACATGCTCGCCCCGCTCTACCAGCTCACGGGCCTCGCGAGCCTCGACCTCGGCGGGGGCAACAGCCTCAGCGGCGCGGCCGCCGACGCTCTCATCGCCGCGCTGCCCAACTGCTCCGTCACCGTGCCCGACGGCATCTACACCGTGGAGCTCGGCGGCTTCAGCTTCCCGGCCGACGCCGAGCAGGTGGACGCGAGCAACCTCGGCCTCGCCGACCTCGCCGGCGCGGAGCGCTTCACGCAGCTCAAAGCGCTCTTCCTCAACGGCAACGAGGGGATAGACATCTCCAACATCTCCGCCCTCACCGGGCTCACGGCCCTGGAGGCGCGCGGCTGCGGCCTCGTGAGCGTGACGCCGCTCGGCGGCCTCGGCGCGCTCGAGAGCCTCGACCTCATCGGCAACGACATCACCGACCTCTCGCCGCTGCGCCACCTCGCCAACCTGCGCGAGCTGCACCTGAGCATGAACGCCAACCTGCGCGACCTAACGCCGCTCGCCAACCTGGACTCGCTCGAGACCCTCTCGCTCAACGGCACCTCCGTCACCGACCTGAGCCCCCTCGCCGGGCTTACCGGCCTGGAGACGCTGGACATCGAGGGCTGCCGGATAGGCAGCATCGAGCCGCTGCTTGGGCTCACAAACCTCAAGACCCTCTACGCCGCCGGCTGCGGGCTCACGCCCGGGGAGATAGAGACGCTGGGCGCGGCTCTGCCCCAGTGCACGATATACTCCTGAGCGGCACGCGATTGGACGCTCTCTTCGGGGGGCGTCCTTTTTTGCCGCCCCGAGGGAGAAAGCGGCGCGCGGCGGTTGACTATGCCGCGGCAAAAATATATAATAATAGTCCGGACGCCGGAGAAACGGAGGGGGTTCCTTGCAAAGCAAATACGTTCTTGGCATCGGCGCGGCCAACGTGGACGTCCACGGCGTGTCCCGCGCGGCCATAGTCATGCGCGACTCCAACCCGGGCCATCTGCGCACCAGCGCCGGCGGGGTCACGCGCAACGTGATGGAGAACCTCGCGCGCCGGGGCGTGGAGGCGCAGATGGTCTCCGCCCTCGGCGACGACCTCTTCGGCGAGCTGGTGAGGCGCGAGAGCGCCGCCGCCGGGCTCGACATGTCCGAGAGCCTCACGCTGCACGGGGTCACGACCAGCGCCTACGTCGCCATCCTCGACGAGAGGGCGGACATGCTCGTCGCCATGTCGGACATGAGCGTGCTCGGGCATCTGACCCCCGCGGTGGTGGACTCAAAGCGCGCCCTTATCCGCGGCGCGTCGGCCGTGGTCTGCGACCCCTGCCTGCCCTATGAGACGCTCGAGCGCATACTCGATACGGCGGGGGACGTGCCCGTCTTCCTCGACCCGGTCAGCACCGCCTATGCCCGCCGCGCGGCCCCGCTCGCGGGACGTTTCCACGGCCTCAAGCCCAACAGCCTCGAGCTCGGGATCCTCGCCGGCATGGAGACGGACTGCGACGCCGCCATGGAGCGCGCCGCCGCCTCGCTCATAGAGCGCGGAACCAAATGCGTGGCCGTCAGCCTCGGCGAGCGCGGCTGCTACTACGCCGACGCCGCCGGGAACCGCTTCTACCGCGCGCTGAGGCCGGTGAGGGAGATGCGCAACGCCACCGGCGCGGGGGACGCCTTCCTCGCCGGGCTGGTCTACGGCTTCGTGCGCGGCATGAGCCCGGAGCGCGCCGTCGACTGCGCGCTGGCCGCCGGGCACATCGCCGTTGAGAGCGACGAGACTATAAGCCGTGAGATGAGCGAGCTGCTGCTCAATTACACGATAAAAAATTACTCAGACAACAGATAAGGAGCGAAATCATGACGAATCTTGCAAAATATCTGGACATCCAGCCCGAGGTGAAGGCCGCGCTCGACGCGGGCAGGCCCGTAGTCGCGCTGGAGAGCACCATACTCAGCCACGGCATGCCCTATCCCGAGAACCTCGACTTCGCCGCGCGGGTCGAGGAGGTCGTGCGCGCCAACGGCGCCGTGCCCGCCACCATGGCCATCATCGGCGGCAAGCTCAAGGTCGGCCTCGGCAAGGAGGACCTCGCCGTCATGTGCGAGGCTCACGACGTCGGCAAGGTCTCCCGCCGCGACGTGCCCGTCTATATCGCGAACGGGCACACCGGCGCGACCACCGTCGCCACCACCATGCTCATGGCCGCGATGGTCGGCATCCGCGTCTTCGCCACCGGCGGCATAGGCGGCGTCCACCGCGGCGGCGAGGTGACGATGGACATCAGCGCCGACCTCCAGGAGCTCGCACACACCTCCGTCGCCGTCGTCTGCGCCGGGGCCAAGCAGATACTCGACATCGGCCGCACGCTCGAGTACCTCGAGACCATGGGCGTGCCCGTCCTCGGCATGGGCACGGACGAGTTCCCCGCCTTCTACTGCCGCAGGAGCGGCCACAAGCTCGACTACGCCTGCGCCGATCCTGCCGAGGCCGCGGCCATACTGCGCGCCAAGTGGGAGCTCGGGCTCGAGGGCGGGGTGCTTATAGCGAACCCGATACCCGAGGAGTACGGCCTCGATTTCGACAAGATGGAGAAGGTGATAGAGGTCGCCCTCGCCGCCGCCGACGCGGCCGGCGTCCACGGCAAGGAGATAACCCCCTTCCTGCTCGCCAAGGTCAAGGACCTCACCGGGGGCGAGAGCCTCGCGAGCAACATCCAGCTGGCCCTCAACAACGCCAAAGTCGCCGCGCAGATTGCCGCGGCCATGTGAGCGGGGGAGAAACGCGGCGCCATGGAGCCGGCGGCAGCGCCGGCTCCCGCTTTCAGCGCGGCGCTTCAGGCGAATTGCACAGTATTTCCGCCGGCGCCGGGATTGTTTTCTTATTGACAAAGCGCCCTGATGCTAATAAATTATAGTAAGCGCCGCAAGAAAGTGAGGTTTGACTTTGAACATACTCTTTGAACGCTTCGAGCTCTCCGAGGAGCTGAGGAAGGTCATATACAACAGCCCCAGCGTCATCATCCCCACGAGCAAGGACCAGCTCTTTGAGCTGATATTCGGCAACGAGTACACCGATAAGATAGAGGTGCTCTACGACGTCAACGGCCGCACGGTCAAGGAGGCGGAGGTCGTCCGCTGCAAGAACGGGGCCGCCGTCAACTTCCCCGAGGACTACATGCGCCGCCGCGACCCCGACAGCATGAGGATAGGCGACGACCTGCCCACCGACAAGCCGCGCTTCAAGGACGTCTACGGCTACGACTTCGACGAGCTGCGCATAGAGACCTTCCGCTGGCTGACGAGGCAGGAGCTCATCCTGGTGCCCTTCAAGTCCGGCGGCTATGAATACGGCTACGACAGCCTGCTCGTCTGCCCGCGCAACGCGGCCTTCTTCGGCTTCGCCATGGCGCAGCTGCAGGCCTTTGTCGACGTGCGCACGGTGGAGCACTTCCGTCCCCGCGCCGTCGTCTACGCCGCGCCGCCCTTCCGCCACACGCACTTCGACGGCAAGCAGGTGGTCGTCCACTGCCGCCGCCCGGAGATAGGCCTGCACGAGGTCTTCTCCTACAACCTCTATCCCGGCCCCAGCGCCAAGAAGGGCGTCTACTCCGTCCTCATCGACATCGGCGAGCAGGAGGGCTGGGTCACGGCCCACGCCTCCAGCGCGCGCATCATCACGCCCTATGAAAACGAGATGGTGATGATGCACGAGGGCGCCTCCGGCGGCGGCAAGAGCGAGCTGCTGCAGGATGTCATGCGCTCCTCCGACGGCCGCGTGCTGCTCGGCACCGACCTTGTGACCGGCGAGGAGAGCTACATCTCTATGAGCGACACCTGTACGATTGAGCCCGTCACCGACGACATGGCCATGTGCCCGCCCAGCCTTCAGGACAGCTCCGGCAAGCTGGTGCTCACCGACGGCGAGGACGGCTGGTTCGTGCGCGTGGACGGCATCACCAGCTACGGCTGCGACCCGCAGTACGAGCGTATCTCCATCAGCCCCAGCGAGCCGCTGATGTTCCTCAACCTGCAGGCCGTGCCCCGCGCGACCTGCCTGCCCTGGGAGCACTCGCTCGACTCCAACGGCCGGCCCTGCCCCAACCCGCGCGTGATAGTGCCGCGCCGCATGGTGCCCCACGTGGTGAACAAGCCCGTGGAGGTCGACGTGCGCTCCTTCGGCGTGCGCATGCCGCCCGCGACGGCGAGGACGCCGTCCTACGGCATCATGGGCCTCATGCAGATAGTCCCGCCCGCCCTGGCCTGGCTCTGGCGGCTCGTGGCACCGCGCGGCTTCAAGAACCCCAGCATATCCGGCGGCAGCCCGCTCGCCAGCGAGGGCGTAGGCAGCTACTGGCCCTTCACCACCGGCAAGCGCGTCACGCAGGCCAACCTCCTGCTCGAGCAGATACTCTCCTGCCCCAACACGCACTATGTGCTGATACCCAACCAGCACATCGGCTCCTTCCGCGTGGGCTTCGCCGCCGAGTGGATTTCGCGCGAGTACCTGGCCCGCCGCGGCGGCGTCAACATGAAGATGGACCGCCTCATCCCCGCGCGCTGCCCGCTGATGGGCTACGCCCTCAACGAGATGAAGGTCGACGGCCAGCGCATCTCCTCCCGCTTTCTGCGCCCCGAGCTGCAGGAGTACCTCGGCGAGGAGGGCTATGACAAGGGCGCGGAGATACTCTATAACTTCTTCGGCAAGGTGCTCGACGAGTACGACCTCGGAGAGATGGACGAGACCGGCCGCCGCATAATAGAGTGCTTCCACGACCGCGGCAGCATCGAGGACTATTGCTCCATCATCCCGCTGGGGCTGAAGTGAATAAATCGCAGGCAATACTGAAGCCTGTCTCCGGGGCGCTCTCCCTTGTCCTGCAAAGGAGGGCGCCCCTTTGTATTGCCGGCGCGGTATATCTGGAAAAAACGCAAAAACTTTTGCAACATTCGCCTTTCATTTGCGACTCTAATGGCAGAAGGAGGTGACCGTGTGGAGGACCTGGAGATAATAGCGCTGTTCAACTCGCGCTCGGAGCGCGCCCTCGCCGAGACCGAGCGCAAGTACGGCGGCTACTGCCGCAGCATCGCCGTCAACCTGCTCGGCGCGAGGGAGGACGCCGAGGAGTGCGTCAGCGACGCGCTGCACGCGGCCTGGCGGCGCATCCCGCCGGACGCGCCGGGCTCGCTGCGCGTGTACCTGGGCCGGATTGTGCGCAACATCGCCGTCAGCCGCTGGCGCTCCCTCAGCGCCCAAAAGCGCGGCGGCGGTATGGACGTGCTGCTCAGCGAGCTCGACGAGTGCGTCCCCTCCGGCTTCAGCGTGGAGGCGGAGGTGGAGCGGCGCGCGCTGGGCGAGAGCATCTCGCGCTGGCTCGATACGCTCGAGGGCGAGGACAGGCGGCTCTTCGTGCGCCGCTGCTGGTACGGCGAGAGCGTCGCCGCCCTCGCGCGGGAGACGGGCCGCGACCCGCGCGCCCTCTCCCAGCGCCTCAGCCGCCTGAGAGGCAAGCTGAAATCACATCTTGAATCGGAAGGAGCGATTTAAATGAAGGGCGAAGACATCTATAACGGCGTCACCGATATACGCGGCGACCTCGTCGAGGAGGCGGCCGGCGCGGTCAGGAAGCGCCGTCCCGTGAAAAAACGCGCCCTCGGCGCGATAGCCGCGGTGCTGGCCGTCGCGCTGGCCGCGGGCTATTTCCTCTGGCCGGGGAGCAGCCCCATGGTCATCGAGGGCTACGCCATCGCCGAGGCGGAGTACCCGGAGATGGCCGCGTACCCCGACGAGAGCGCGCTCTACGCGCTCGACCCCGAAGACGAGGCTGCCTACGAGGCGGCCTACGCCGAATTCGACGCGCAGTTCGAGGCCTGGTCGGACGACGTCTACGCGCGCCGCGGCCTCGATAACCACGCCGCCGAGCTCGCGGATTACCTCAAGGGCGGCACGGCGCAGTTCCTCTCCGGCGCGGGCAGCGAAAACCGCGCCCTCTCGCCCGTGAACGTTTACATGGCCCTCGCCATGCTCGCCGAGCTCACCGAGGGCGAGAGCCGCGCGCAGCTGCTCGGCCTGCTCGGAGCGGAGGACATCGTGGCCCTGCGCGCGGCGGCGGGCGACGTCTGGAACGCGGCCTACCGCGACGACGGCGCCATAACGAGCGTCCTCGCCGCCAGCGTCTGGCTGCGCGACGACGTGGAGTATAAGCAGGAGACCATGGACGCCCTCGCCGAGCACTACTACGCCTCGAGCTACAGCGGCGAGATGGGCAGCGAGGACTACGACGCGGCCTACCGCGCCTGGCTCAACGAGCAGACCGGCGGCCTCCTCGAGGACGCCGTCGCCGAAACCGGCTTCGACGCCGAGACCGTCCTCGCCCTGGCCACGACGGTGTACTTCCGCAGTAAGTGGGCCGACGAGTTCAACCCGGACAACACCGCGGGCGGCGTCTTCCACGCGCCGAACGGCGAGGTCGAGGCGGAGTTCATGCGCTCGAGCGGCAGCGGCTATTACTACTGGGCGGACAAGTTCTCCGCCGTCAACCAGGGCCTCGAGAGCGGCGGCGGCATGTGGTTCATCCTGCCCGACGAGGGCGTCAGCGTGGACGAGCTGCTCG
>CALWYR010000099.1 GCA_944385805.1 uncultured Oscillospiraceae bacterium | reverse complement strand
TCGCTGTGAAGGCGCTGTCGGACGCCCTGCCGGGCGTCCTGGCGGGCTTCGTCATAACCTTGGGGGCCACGGCTTTCCTCTCGCTGGAGAGCAAGCTGGCCGGGGCGCTGATGTTCACCGTCGGGCTGTTCGCGATATGCTCCTTCGGCTGGAACCTCTTCACCGGAAAGGTCTGCTACTCGATAGGGAAGGGGCCGCGTTACCTCGGCTTCCTCGCCGTGGTCTGGCTCGCGAACTTCGCCGGGGCCGCCGCGGGCGGGGCGCTGCTGCGCCTCACGCGCCTTACCGGCGCGGTGGAACGCGCGCAGGAGCTCTGCGCGGCCAAGCTGGGCGACAGCCTGCTGAGCGTCTTCGTGCTCGCCATATTCTGCAACGTGCTCATCTACATCGCCGTGGAGGGCTACCGGAGCATACCGAGCGCGCTGGGCAAATACCTGGCCGTCTTCTTCGGCGTCACGGTCTTCGTGGTCTGCGGCTTTGAGCACTGCGTCGCCAACATGTTCTATATCACCGCCGCCGGTATGTGGTCGGGCGAGGCGCTGGTCTTCATCCTCGTCAACACCCTCGGCAACGCCGTGGGAGGGCTGCTCTTCCCGGCAATATCCACCGTATCCGAGCGCTGCGCCGGAAAAATCGCGCAGCGGTAAAATCTAATAGCCTGTGTCAGAGTAGGCTGGAGCGCGTTAAGTGCCGCGGGATGGGAGGTCGCCCGCGGACGAAGGGAAACCGCGGTGCCCAGCCGCATCCGCTGCCACTAAAGGAAGAGCTCCTTTCGTGGCAACAGCCGAAAGGAGCGTCTTTTTATGAAAAAAAGCAGACTGACCACGCGCCAGATGGCCCTCGACGCCATGCTGGTCGCCATGTGCACCGTCCTCGCCGCCATCTCGCTCAAGCTGGGCGGCAACCTGAAGATAACCTTTGAGAGCGTGCCCGTGCACATCGCCGCGCTGCTCTTCGGGCCGGTAGACGGCATGATAGTGGGCGGCGTCGGCACCTTCGTCTACCAGGTGCTCTTCTCCGGCTACGGCATTACGGCCACGACCGCGCTCTGGATACTGCCCTACGTGGCCTGCGGCCTCATGGTGGGGCTCTACGCCAGGCGGAAGGGCTATCAGCTCACGCGCGCTCAGATGGTTTTCATTATGATAGCGAGCGAGCTCGCAATCACGCTTTTGAACACCTTCGCGCTCTATGTGGACAGCAAAATCTTCGGCTACTACTCCGCCGCCTTCGTCTTCGGCACCCTGGCCCTGCGCCTCGCCATCTGCGTGGCCAAGGCCGCGGTTTACGGCGCGGTCCTGCCGGCGCTGCTGAAGCCCCTGCGCCGCGTGCTCGCAAAGGCGTAAAAAAGTTAAAGTCAGGCCCCGCCGGCAGCATTGTCCGCGTCGTGCCCCTGGCCACCAGCATCATGTGGGGCATCGCCAACTGCGGCGCCTACGCGGCGGTCTACATCCAGGACTGGCTCGCCCCCGTGCTTGGCGGCGGCATGAAGGGCGAAATCATGACCGGCATCGTGGTGCTCGCCTGCGTCATCATCGCCGCGATCTTCGCCTTCGTCGTCAAGCGCCCGAAGTCCCAGGTCGAGCTCGAGGCCATGATGAAGAAATAAGCATAAGCGATAAGCCAAAGGGCGGGCCCGCGCGGGCCCGCCCTTCCCGCTAGAGGCCGAGACGGCGTATTTCGGCTTCGGCGGCGGCCGTGAGCGCGTCGAAGTCCACGTAGGGGCGGTAGACGGCCTCGAGGGCGTCGTGCCCGGCCTTGGCGGCGGCGAGGCAGTCCCCGGCGCAGCGCAGGAGCGACTCCTCGAGCTTCTCGTCCTCGCGCAGGGCGGAGCGCGCCGCGCGCAGGGCGGCGGCGCCGGCCATGCGGTCGAGGTGCAGCCGCCGGTGCTGCTCGGGATAGCTGCCGTCGGGGTCGGTGACGCACCAGCCCGCGCCGCTTTCGGGCAGCAGCACGGCCTCGACCTTCTCCGGGCAGAGCCAGTGCGGGCAGATTATCGCCGCGGCTCCCCGCTCCCGGGCCTGCCGCGCCAGCTCGGCGGTGAACTCAAAGCCCAGGCCGAGGCGGTTGTCGAGCATGAAGAGCCGCGGCGCGAGAGAGGCGAGCGTGCCGCCGAGCGTAACGCGCCCGGCGCAGGTGAGCCCGCCGAGGAAGCGGTACGTGAGCTTGGCCTGGGCGTGCGACCTGGGCATCTCGCGGTGGGCGACCCCGGCAGCGCGCGAGCGGGCGGCGGCGCGCTCCGTCCCGCCCGTGAGGCAGCCGCTGAGGGCGGGGGAGACCTTGGCCGCGGCGGCGAGCAGCTCGTAGGCGCGCTGATAGCGCCGCCTGTACTCCGCCGTCAGAGCGCGCAGCTCGCCGGAGCGGGCGGCGACGCGCTCGGAGCAGTGCGCGCCGAGGTCGATATAGTCCCCGTCCGCGCCGAATACGGCGGGGTCGAGCGCGTGCGGCGCGGTGCCGTCGGCGTAGGCGAGGCCCAGCCCGGGCAGCAGTATGCCGTCTAGCGAGTCCGGGTCGCCGGAGCAGAGGATGTACTCCACGCGCTGCCCGGCCCGCTCCGCCGCGGCGGCTATGGCGCGCATGAAGCTGCTCTTGCCGGTGCCGGGCCCGCCCTTGATGATGCGCAGCCGCCTGCCCTCGCCGGGGAAGCCCTCGTAGAGCGAGTGGAAGCCCCGCGCGGAGTTGGAGCCGAGAAACCAGCTGAGGGATGTGTTTTCCATGGCCTTTACCTCGTTTTCACTAAGTCTTACGTATTAAAGTATGCTCATTATCCGCCGATTGACAACGCGGCGCGGCGCGGCTATAATCGTTTTGAGGTGAAGAGCTTGTACAAGACGATACTTTTTGACTTTGACGGCACGGTCTTCGACACCGGCGAGGGCATCATGAAGAGCGTGCAGTACGCCGCCGAGGCCTACGGCTACCATGAGCCCGACTGGCGCGCGCTGCGGCGCTTCGTCGGCCCGCCGCTGGTGGAGAGCTTCGCGAAGCGCTACGGCGTGGACGAGGAGACCGCCAGGGGCATGTGCGCCAAGTACCGCGAGCGCTACAGCGAAAAGGGCCTCGCCGAGTGCAGCGCCTACCCCGGCGTGGTCGAGCTGGCGCGCTGGCTGCGCGGGCAGGGCGCGGCGGTGGCCGTCGCCACGGGCAAGCCCACGGCCTTCGCCGTGGACATCCTGCGCAATAACGGCGCGCTCGACGCCTTCGACGACGTGCTCGGCAGCGAGTTCGACGGCACGCGCAACCACAAGTGGGAGACGATGGAGATACTGCTCGACAAGTTCGGACGCGAGGACGCCGTCATGGTCGGCGACCGCGACAACGACGTCGTCGCGGCGCAGCGCTGCTCCATCCCCTGCATCGGCGTCTCCTGGGGCTACGCCGAGCCCGGAGAGCTGCTCTCCACCGGGGCGGAAGTAGTCGTGGACAGCGTTGAAGAGCTGAAAAATATCTTAATGAGATAAATTACTATTGACTCTATCCATATAGGATGATATTATATCTTATATGGATAGGGTCATTTTACATTCGGACATAAACGCCTGCTACGCGAGCGTGGAGCAGCTGTATGACCCCTCCCTGGCGGGGAAGGCGATGGCCGTCGGCGGCGACGTGGAGAAGCGCCACGGGATAATCCTGGCCAAGTCGCAGGAGGCGAAGGCGCTCGGCGTGAAGACCGGCATGGCCATCTGGGAGGCGCGGCGGCTCTGCCCGCAGCTTATCGTGGTGCCGCCGCACTTTGAGCGCTACGTCTATTTTTCCCGCCGTGTGCAGGCCATATACGCGGACTACACCGACCGGCGCGAGCCCTTTGGCCTCGACGAGAGCTGGCTGGACATCACGGGCTCCGTGCGCGCGGGGGAGGGCGAGCGCTGCGCCGGGGAGATACGCGAACGGGTCAAGCGCGAGCTGGGCCTGACGGTCAGCATCGGCGTCTCCTGGAACAAGATTTTCGCCAAGCTGGGCTCGGACTACAAAAAGCCCGACGCCGTGACGGTGATAAGCCGCGCCAACTGGCGGGAGATAGTCTGGCCGCTTCCGGTCTCGGAGCTGCTCTTCGTGGGCCGCGCCACCGCGAGGAGGCTCGCGGACATGGGCGTGCGCAGCATCGGCGACATGGCGCGCCTGCCGCGGGAGGTTATGCTCCGGGCCTTCGGCAAGAACGGCGGCGCGCTGCACGACTTCGCCAACGGGCTCGACGAAACGCCGGTGCTGCGCGAGAGCGAGCGGCCGGAGGTCAAGAGCGTGGGCAACGGCACCACCACGCCGCGCGACATGCGCTCGAGGGCGGACGCCCTGCCGGTGGTGGTGAGCCTCTGCGAGAGCGTGGGCGCGGGGCTGCGCCGTATACGCGCCCGACCTAGGGCGCTGACGCTGGAGCTGCGCGACGCGGGGGAGCTGAGCTGGATAAGCCGCCGGGTGATGTTCAGCCGGGCCACGGACTGCTGCCGCGAGCTCATAGAGGCCGCGCTCGCCCTGCTCGACGGCTGCCACAGCTGGCCCGCCCCCCTGCGCAGCCTGGCTGTGAGGGCGGAGATGCTCTGCTTTGAGCCCGACGAGCAGCTCGACTGCTTCACCGATTACCGCCGCCTGGACGCCGAGCGCCGGCTCGACGGGGCCATAGACCGCCTGAGGGAGCGCTACGGGCTCGGCGCCGTGCTGCGCGGCGCGGTCTTCGCCGACCCCTCCATGGCCCTGCCGCCGGCGCAGGAGGAATAAAATAACATGCGCAGGCTGAAAGAGGCTTGACAAAAGCGGCGCGATGAGATATAAAAGTGATAGCAAAATGCTATCACTAAAAAAAAAAAAAAAACAT
>CALWYR010000098.1 GCA_944385805.1 uncultured Oscillospiraceae bacterium | reverse complement strand
GATGAGGCCGAGCTCGACGATGCGGCGCATGAGGCTGTTGACCATCTTGAGCTGGGCTATGTCCGAAATCACCAGCGCCAGCAGTATTACCACTATGCCGCGGGCAAGCCGGTTGGCGTTGGTGCGCCGGACGAGGCCGATGCCGGCGTAGATGAGCCCGGCAACAATGAGCACGTCGACAACGTCGGCGAAGCTCATCGTGCTTATGTATTTGAAGTTGAAGAAATCCGTAAAGTATTCGGCAAATCTCATGGGCCTTCACCTGTTCCCGCGCGCGCCGCCCTCAGCGAACGATGCGCATGTCAATTCATGATATTATATAATATCTGAATGAAAAGTGCAACTCAAATTTCTCGCCCCATATTGACGCAGACTTGTTATTTTTGAGCGAAATACGCCTCAATCTCCGCCCTCGCGGAGCGGCAGCTGCCCTGGATCATGGCGCTCGAGCCGCCGCCGCGGCCCGAAATCGCGTCGTTTATCTCCCGCGCGGCGGCGCGCAGGTCGACGCTGCGGCTGCCGATAACGTACCTGTAGTCGCCGTCCGTGCCGCTGAAGGCGGCGCAGATCCCCGAGCACTTCTCCACGCCCGCGTTCACGAGCTCGCGGAGCGTCACGGCGTCGAGCCCCGGCTCAAAGAGGCAGAGATTGCCCTCCGTCTGCGGGAGGTTCGCGGCCTTGAGGGCGAGGATTTCGCGCTTGAGAGCGGTTATCTCGGCGTGCTTTTCCTCGCTTTCGCGCATGTAGCGCGCGAGGTATTCGGCGGTCTCCAGCCGCTTCGCGGAGAGGGCGACGGAGACGCGCGCGTTGTTCGCGTGAAGGGCGGCGTAGTCGCGGTAAGCCGCCTCGCCGCAGACGAGCGTGACGCGCGTGCCGCCGCGGTGGCGCATGGAGTCCAGCGCCTTTATGACGCCGATCTCGCCCGTGCGCGCGACGTGCGGCGCGCAGCAGGCGCACTTATCGACGCCGGGTATCTCGACTATGCGCACGAGGCCCGTGAGCTCCTTCTTGCTGCGGTATTCGAGCTTTTCGAGCTCCTCCGCCGAGGGCAGGAGCGTCCTGACGGGCAGGTCGGCGCAGACGGCGCGGTTGGCCTCGCGCTCGCAGCGGGCTATGTCCTCGGGCGAGAGCTCCACGGAGAAGTCCAGCGTCATGCCGCCCTCGCCCATGTGGAAGCCCACGTTCTCGCCGCCGCAGAGGCGGTGGACCGTGCCGGAGAAGATGTGCTCGCCGCTGTGGCCCTGCATCCGCGGGAACCTCAGAGCCCAGTCGACCGTCCCATCGACGGCGCTGCCCGGCTCGAGCGGCTCGGGCAGGATATGGTATATGGTCTCCTCCGACTCGCGCAGGCCTATGACGGGCATGCCGTTCAGGCTGCCGGAGTCCGCCTCCTGACCGCCGCCGCCCGGGAAAATCGCCGTGCGGTCGAGCGTGACGGCGTATACCCCGTTTTCCGGCTTGCAGGAGATGACGCGCGCGCTGAAGGCGCGGCATTCGCCGTCCGTATAATAGAGCTTTTCAGTCATTTTTATCACCTCAACCCAGACAGTTTACCATATTAACGCATAGTTCACAACAGCCGCCTTGACGATGGAGGAAAAAAATAATATAATTTTATGGACTGTTTTTTGGAGGAGCCGCAATGAAGATACTGTATCTCATCAACTATGCGGGCAAGGCCGGCACGGAAAAGTACGTGGAAAACCTGGTACGCATCTTCACCGCCGCCGGGCAAGAGTGCAGCTTTGCCTACAACGTCCCCGGCGAGCTCAGCGAGAAGATGGCCGATATGGGCATCCCCTCCCTGCGGCTGGACATGGACCGCTCCGGCGCGCTCAAAAGCGCCGCGAAGCTTGCCGCCTACTGCGAGGAACACGGCGTCGAGGTCATCCACGCCCAGTACCCGCGCGAGAACATCATTGCCCTGCTCGCGCAGAGACGTTATAAGAGCGTGCGCGTGGTCTACACCAACCATCTCACTATCCGCTCCGGGCTGCGCTGGCGGCTGCTCAACCGCATTTTCACCCCGCGCGACCACAGGATAATCGCCGTCTGCCGCGAGGGGCGCGAGATTATGATAGAAAACGGCGTCTGCCCCGAGCGCATAGAGGTGATATATAACGGCGTCGAGCCCGAGCGCGACCGCTCGCGCGACCGCTCGGCGCGCTTCGCCCTCGGCGTGCAGGAGGACGACTTCATGCTCAGCATCTTCGCGCGCTACGCGCCGGAGAAGGGGCTCGACTTCCTGCTCGACTCGCTCGCGCGCCTCAACGAGCTCACAAACAGGCCCTGGCGCTGCGTGATATGCGGCGACGGCGAGCTCTATGAGCACATTGCCCAGCGCAGGCATGACCTCGGGCTCGGCCCTCAGGTCATCCAGGCGGGCTTCCGCCGCGACACCCGCGCTATTCTGCGCGCGAGCGACCTCTATCTCAACACCAGCAGCTGCAACGAGGCGATGAGCTTCGCCATCCTCGAGGCAATGAACGAGGGCCTGCCCCTTGTCGTCACCGACGTCGGCGGCAACCGCGACCTAGCCGAGACCAACACCGTCTGCGGGCGCGTGGTCGGCTATGGCGACACGGAGGGCTTTGCCCGCGCCATACTCGAGCTGATGGAAAACGAGGAGCTGCGCGCTCAGCTGGGCGCGGCCGCCGGACAAAAGGTCGACGCTGAATTTGATCTCAACAAGCTGGCGTGGGACGTTTTCCGCGCCTATCAATAAATTCGCTAAACTCGCACATTTCGGAGGTATACTACCATGATTGACGAAAAAGGCAGACTCTTCGGCAAGGTCAATATCGTCGACCTGCTCATCATTGTGATAGTCCTCGCCGCCGCGGCCTTCATTGGCATGAAGGTCCTGGGCCCGGACAGCACCGCCGCCAATACGCAGAACGTGCGCATCACCATGTTCTGCGAGGAATCCCCCACCTTTGTGGTCGACCAGCTCGAGGCCGGCTGCGAGGCCTGGGACTCCGCCAACCAGGTCACACTCGGCACTCTCGTCGACTGGACGACTGGCGACTCCATGAGCGCAATTACCGACGCCAACGGCGAGGTCGTGGAGATAGCCCGCGAGGGCTACCGCTCCGTGCGCCTGGTCTGCGAGGGCACGGGCGTGGTAAGCGACCGCGGCGTCACCATCGGCGGCGTGCTCTACGGCGTGGGCCAGTCGGCCAGCGTCTACTTCGGCAACTGCAAGCTCTTCCTCGACATCGCCGGGATAGAGGTCATCGGCTGAGGCGCTCGTGAAGCCAAATAAGCGAGGTGAGACGGATTGCTTCGCACAAGCGTTCTCGGCAGGCTGTACGGCTACTGGCTCTGCAGCGCCATCTTCAATATCCTGCGCGGTATCTACCGCCCTTTCTCGCGGGCCTTTCACAACAGCGCCATAGTGCGTTTCCTTGCCCGCCCGCCCAAAATTGAAATCTATTACCGCAACAGCCTCACAGGCCGTGCCATACAGGCCGTGTGGAGCCGGCTGCTGCGCGTCTTCGGCAGGCTGATGGACGCGCTGAGGGCCCCGGCGAAGGGCAGCGTACTGGTGCGCTGGGCCTCGGGCTCGCAGGTTTGCAGCCTTGAGTTCCTCATGTGCGCCTTCGTCTTCGTAATGTTCTGCGCGCCGCACGCCTTCTGGTCCAACTCCTACGCCCTTTTGGGCGCCGTCGGCCTCTTCGGGCTCTATTTCCTCATGTCCGCCGCCGGCGCGCGCGATGGGCTGAGCCCGCTGGAGCTGGGCTTCCCCTTCCTGCTCTTTGTCCTCGCCTGCCTGCTGAGCCTGGGCTTCACCAGCGACATAGCCGACAGCGTGAGAGTGCTTTTATTCTTCATCGCCGCCTTCCTCATGACCTATGTCTTCATGGCGGATCTCACCGACACGGAGCGCATTGAGCGGCTGATGAAATGGATGTACTTCGCCGTGCTCGCCACCTCGCTCTACGCCATCGCGCAGCGCTTCATCGGCGTGGATGTCAGCGCGTCCTACACCGATTTGGAGCTCAATGTGGGCGTGCCCGGCCGCGTCTACTCCACGCTCGACAACCCCAACAACTACGCGGAGTTCCTTGTGCTCTTCTCGCCGCTGAGCGTCTCCTGGGCCATGCAGCGCAAAAACCCCACGGCGCGTCTCTTCGCCTGCTGCGCGCTGGCGCTGCCAATGCTGGCGCTGCTCATGACCTACTGCCGCGGCGGCTGGCTGAGCATCGCCGTCTCGGCGCTGGTCTTCCTCTACTACCTTGACAAGCGGCTCATCCCCGTGGCCCTCGTCGCCTGCGTGCTGCTGGTGCCGTTCCTCCCGGACAGCATCATCACGCGCATCTCCACCATCTTCAACTCGCACGACTCCTCGGCCAACCACCGCATCGTCGCATGGCAGGGCATACTGCACATGATAGGCGACTACGGCCTTACCGGCATCGGCATGGGCCCCAACACCTTTGCCGAGCTCTACCCCGAGTACGCGCTGCAGGGCGCGACCAAGGGCGTCTACCACTCGCAGATGCTCTATCTCGAGCTCTTTGTAGAGTGGGGCGTCGTCGGCTTCGCCGGCTTTATGTGGTTCATCCTGCGCCATGTCAAGGACAGCTGCTTTGCCATTGTGCGCAGCCGCTCGCGCGCGCTCAGGTACGTGCTCATGGGCACCTGCTCGGCCTTCTGCGGAATAGCCGTGCTCTGCATCTTTGAGTACATCTGGTTCTATCCGCGCGTGCTCTTCGCCTTTGCCATCGTGCTGGGCATCGGCCTTGCCGCGGTACGTCTGGCGTCCGGCGGGCCTTCAAAGGGGGAGCTCAATGCGGATTAGGACCGTTCTTGGCGAAAAGCTGCGCGAATCCATCGGCTCCGTCGTGCCGATAACGCTCATAGTGGCGATACTCTGCCTCTTCTTCGTGCCCGTATCGACCGACCTCATGCTTGCCTTCGTCATAGCCGTCATACTGCTGATTGCCGGCATGGGCCTCTTCACCCTGGGCACTGAGGCGAGCATGACGCCAATCGGCAGCTACCTCGGCTCGCGCATGACGCGCTCGCGCAGCGTGCCGCTTATCGTCGCGCTGAGCTTTGTCCTCGGCGTCGCCATAACCGTGGCGGAGCCGGATCTGCAGGTTCTGGCGAACAATGTCCCGCACATCAACACCTGGGTGCTGATGCTGACAGTGAGCGTCGGCGTGGGCTTCTTCCTCGTGGCGAGTATGCTGCGCATCCTCCTCGCCGTCGATCTCAAGTGGCTGCTTATTGCTTTCTACGCGCTTGTCTTCATCGTCGCGGCCTTCTCCGACCCGGACTTCCTCTCCGTCGCCTTCGACTCCGGCGGCGTCACTACGGGGCCCATGACCGTGCCCTTTATCATGGCGCTGGGCGTGGGCGTCGCCTGCATCCGCTCTGACAAAAACGCGGAGTGCGACTCCTTCGGCCTCGTGGGGCTCTGCTCGATAGGCCCGATACTGGCCGTGCTCATACTCGGCTTCGCCTACGAGAGCGAGTCCTCCGGGCTCTCGGCGCAGGCCGTCACCTCCTGGGCGAACACCGTCGAGCTCGGCACCAGCTATCTTGCCGCCTTACCTCACTACATGCTCGAGGTGGCGATGGCCCTCGCGCCCATAGCAGTGATATTTCTCATTTTCCAGGCCGTATCGCTCAGGCTGCGCCGCCTGCCCTTCCTCAAAATAGTAATCGGCATACTCTACACCTATACCGGCCTGGTGCTCTTCCTCACCGGCGTCAACGTGGGCTTCTCCTCGCTTGGCACGCTTCTGGGCCGGGAAATTGCCTCCGGCGAGTGGCGCTGGCTGCTGATACCGGTGGCCATGCTAATGGGCTGGTTCATCATCCGGGCCGAGCCCGCGGTGCATGTTCTCAACCGGCAGGTCGAGGAGATGAGCGCAGGGGCGGTGAGCGAAAAGGCTATGGGCCTGAGCCTCTCTGCCGCCATTGCCGCGGCCAACGGCCTCGCCATGCTGCGCGTGCTCACGGGCGTGAACATACTCTGGTTCCTGCTGCCCGGCTACATGCTGGCGCTGGCCCTGAGCTTCTTCGTACCGCGGATGTTCACGGCCATTGCCTTCGACTCCGGCGGCGTGGCCAGCGGCCCCATGACCGCGACCTTCATGCTGCCCCTAGCCATGGGCGCGGCCGAGGCCGTGGGCGGCAACATCATGACCGACGCCTTTGGCCTGGTGGCCCTGGTGGCGATGACGCCGCTTATCACGGTGCAGGTAATGGGCGTCATCTATAAGCTGCGCTCCGGCCGCGCCGCAGCGCGCGAGGCCGAGCTTGAGCGCGCCGTCGAATCCCTCGGCGAGGACATAATAGAGCTCTGGGAGGTGAGCGCGTGATACTTAACCTCATAGCCGCCGTGGTCGACCGCGACCGCGCGCCGGCGATGTCCGAGCTCTTTGAAAATGCCGGGCTGCCGCTGGTGCTGGGCATGCTCGCCCGCGGCACGGCGACGAGCGAGACGCTCGACCTCTACGGCCTCGAGGCCAAGGAGAAGACCCTGCTGCTCACCGCAGCCTCAGGGACTATGACCGCCCAGCTCATGCGCTCCGCCAAGCGCAAGCTGTTCATAGACGTACCCGGCAACGGCATCATGCTGGCCATTCCGATTAAATCCGTAGGAGGTGGACGTACCTTGGCATATATCACCGGCGGCGTCAAGCCGGACGCCGGCACGCCGGAGCTGAAATTTGACCACGAGCTGGTGCTGGCCGTCGTCAACGAGGGCCACACCGATACCGTCATGGACGCGGCCCGCTCCGCCGGGGCCGCCGGCGGCACGGTGCTGCACGCCAAGGGCACCGGCGGCAAGCTGGGCGAAAAGTTCCTCGGCGTCCGGCTCGCCGATGAAAAGGAGCTCATCATAATCGTCGCGCGCTCGGCGGACAAGGCCGCCATCATGCGCGCCATCACCGCCGGCTGCGGCCCTGAGACCGAGGCGGGAGCCGTGACCTTTTCCCTGCCTATCAGCTCCGTAGCCGGGCTGCGGGCCTTTGACGAGGAGGAAGCGCAATGAGGCAATGCATGGATTCCGAAAACCTTCACCGCCGCTTCAGGCGCATAATCGGCCAGGTGCAGGCCATAGACCGCATGATAGACGAGGACGTGCCCTGCGAGGATGTCCTCGCGCAGATCAACGCCGCCAAAAGCGCCCTGCACAAGGCCGGGCAGGTCGTGCTCGAGGGCCATATAAAGCACTGCGTTCGGGACGGCATTGAAAACGGCGACGCC
This sequence comes from uncultured Oscillospiraceae bacterium, assembly GCA_944385805.1. GTDB lineage: Bacteria > Bacillota > Clostridia > Oscillospirales > Oscillospiraceae > Scatomorpha. The sequence goes on along the minus strand of CALWYR010000098.1, from coordinate 6,697 downwards.
GACAAGACCATCGAGAGCTTCACCAAGGCCGTAGAGCGCTTCGCAAACTACTGAAATATGAAAAACCGGCACACGTCTCGCGTGTGCCGGTTTGCTATATCTCCGCATTGAGGTCACTTATGAGGTTTTCCGGGTCGTCGGGCGGCTGCGTCTGTACGCCCGCGGCCCGTTCGCCGCAGCCGCACAACAGCAGCGCAAGGCCGAGCGCCGCGGCGAGGATGGCAAATACTCTGCGCTCCATATATGAAGGCCTCCTTTCGGCTGCTTCATATATATGACGCGCGGCGCGGAAAAATGTTTCTCAGAGGCAGAGACGGTAAATTTCCTCCGCCTCGGCCCGCCCTATGGGCGCCATGGCCGGGAAAACTATATTGCCATAGTTGGTGCACTTGTCCGCCATCACGGGTATGTCCGCCTCGCTGAGGCCGAGCTCGCCGAGCGTGGAGGGCATGCCGAGCTCGTCGAAATATGCCTGCGTGGCCTCGATCCCGCCCGAGATAGTGCGCTCCGGGTGGAGGATATCCTCCTCCACGCCCCAAATCTTCACGGCGTAGCGGAAAAGGCGCCCCTCACCGGCGCGGCGGGCGGCGAAGAACTTCAGATAGGCGGGCCAGACCACGGCCAGGCCCGCGCCGTGGGCGATGCTGTCGTTGAGGCCGCTTATCTCGTGCTCGAGCTTGTGCGCCCAGAGGCCGCAGGCCCTGCCCGCGCCCATGATGCCGTTGTGCGAGAGGCTGCCGGCGAGCATCAGCGTGGCGCGCGACTCATAGTCCTCCGCCACTGACATAGCCGTCCGACCGGCGGAGATAACCGCGCGCAGCTCGCCCTCGCAGAGCTCGTCGACCAGCGTGTTGCCGTCGTTGGTGCACATGTAGCGCTCCATGGTGTGCATCATGATGTCCACAACGCCGCAGGCCGTCTGATAGGGCGGCAGCGTGAAAGTGATCGCCGGATCCATAATGGCGAAGTCCGGGCGGTTGAGGTCGCTGGAGTAGCCGCGCTTGAGCCCATTGTGCGTGAGGACGGCGCTGTTGCTCGTCTCGCTGCCCGTGGCGGCAATGGTCAGCACCACGCCCACCCGGGCGCGGCCGCGGGGCACGGCCCTCTTGCTCGTGACGTCCCAGGGCTCGAAGTCCTGTCCCACGCAGTAGGCGGCCATCTTCACGGTATCTATGACGCTGCCCCCGCCCACGGCGAGCAGGGTGTCGCAGCCGCGCTCCGTCGCGGCGCGGGCCACATGGGCGGCAAACTCCGCCGTCGGGTTGGGCTGCACCCCGCCGAGCTCGAAGTGGACAAGGCCGGCGGCGTCCAGCGACTCCGTGACGCGCTGCATGAGCCCACTGCGCAGCACGCTGCCGCCGCCGTAGCAGACCAGGACCCTCCGCGCCCCGTGGCGCGCCGCTATGGCGCCGGTCTCGTTCTCACGTCCGCGGCCGAAGTAAATTTTAGTAGGTATATGAAGGTCAAAATTGAGCACATTACCACCCCTCGGCAAAATGATAGCCGCAGAACGGAAGTTTGTCAACAGAAAAGCGGAGCTCAGCTCCGCTTTTGCGTGTTTTTTTACTCTTCACCGCCGCGCGCCCATTTATAGAGCTCAACAAACTTGTTGAGACAGGCGTTTTCCTTGCACAGCATGAAGTTTTCCCTGCCGCGCGAGAGCTCCAGCTTGCGCCCACCGGAGAGTATCTCCGGGGCGGTGAGCTAGCGGAAGGGAAAGCTCTCGCCGCAGAGGTAAAGGCCGTCTGCGGAGCTGGTCAGCGTGCCTTTGCCCAGCTCCGTGAGCTTGAAGCCCTTGCCTATGCCGTAGAGCGTGACGCCCTCCTCGCTGAAAAACTCGCCGCGCTCAAAGCGCGAGTGGTATTCCGCGAGCTGGATGCTCTCCCAATCGGCGCAGCTGCGCACAAGGCCGCCCTCGCCGTGGAAAAAGCCGCACTCATCCATAGTGAGCTCGTAGCCGCAGCCGCGGCACCTTACCGTCATGCCCTCGCCCTGTGCGGCGAGGCAGTCGAGCCCGTGGCAGCGCGGGCAGACGTCGTAGTACCGGGTGATGTCGCGCAGGCCGTGGCGGAACTTAAAGGGCCTTTTCAACGTCTCCTGTTCGGCGTAGGCGTCCACGTAGAGGTCCTCGCGGATATGCGCGAGCACCTCCTCGTTCGTCATGGCGGCGAGCTCCTCCGCGGAGTACTCGTGCACGATGCCGGAGCTGAAGAGCCTGCCGCGGTTGAGGTAGTTCTGCCAGCGCGGCTCTATGAAGAAGCCGCCGCTGGTGCGGAAGGTGACGACCCTGCACTTGACGCTCTTGGCCAGCTTGGCGGTGGCCGGGGCGATGTAGGTGCTGCGGCCGTTGTGGCTTATGCGGCCCTCGGCGAAGAGCAACACGCTGTTCCCTCGGCGCAGGCGGCGCATGATGTCGATAACGCCGCCGGCCTTGCTGGAGCCCTTGGTAACCGTGATGGGGTTGAACAGCATGCTGAAGCCCTTGCCAAAGAGGCCCATTGCGGTCACGTGCTCGCTGGCGACGAAGTACATGTGGTTTTTGATGTGCTCCGCAACGACAAGGAAGTCCATGTCCGTTGTGTGGTTCGAGAGCACAAGCACTGGCTCGTCAAACTCCACCGACCGCTTCACGCGCACGCCGTAGGCGGCGCGGCAGACCAGGTGGAAAATGGGCCGGAACGCCGTCCAGACGCGGCGGTAGAAGCTGTCCGTCCTGCGCTTGGGGCCGTTCACTCCGTCCATACCTCCTCGGGTTTGTTCGCGTAGCGCTTTTTAAAGATGCGCCGGCGGAAGAGGAAGGTGTTGTAGGCGAGGAAGAGCACAATATAGACGCCCAGCATTATGAGCGTGTTGGAAAGGCTCGAGCCGGCAAAGCCCATGGTGAGCAGCAGCGGCGCGAGGAAGGGTATGCTGGGGAAGTTCTGCAGCACGATATTGCTGCTCGCGGGGGTGACGTAGTCGGGGTCTATCTCCCGCAGGAGGATCATGCCGGTGCTGAGCGTGCCCGTGAGGGTGCCGAAGTTGGTCATGAAGCTCTCTATCTCGTAGTTCTTGTAGGTGTACTTGGTGGCCTTGCGCACGTACCAGAAGGTGACGACCGTGCCGATGCCGCAGACGGCAACCAGCAGCGGTAGGTTGCGATAGACGTCCTCGATGTCTATCGCGATGATGCCGGCGCAGATCATGGTGTCAAACATGAGGCCGCTGATACGGTCCATGAGGTGGTCGTTGGTGTAGTAGCGCTTGATGACTCCCTTCTTCTTGAGGAGGGACATGACCAGCTTGACAAGATAGGCGCACAGCAGCGTCCAGAGGAAGTTGAGGCCCCAGGCCAGGTCGCCAATCGCCTTGATGGGCACCATGGCCAGCAGCCTCATGACGCCGTAGGCCAGCACGTAGGCGAGGGCGACAAAGCAAATCTGGATGCTGAGCTTGTCGACGCTCTCGCTGTTGGGGATCTCGTTTGGATCCTCGACTATGACGCGCTCCTTTTCGGCGGCCTCTGCGCGGCGGGGCTTAACGAGGCCCTTGCGCGTGGCGATGTTGAGGTAGATGACGCCGATGATGCTGCCGACGATGAAGCCGATGGCGGCGGTGGCGAGGCCGAAGGTACTGCCGCCCTCGAAGCCGTAGTTGGCCTCGTAATTGCTGCCCCAGCTCAGCGCGCTGCCGGTGCTCTGGCCGAAGCCCATGGGCAGGATAAGGCCGGCGGCATAGAAGAAGCGGCCGGAGAAGATGAAGTAGAAGGCTATCGAGATGACGAGGCCGACGATGGCCTGTATCAGATAGCCGCCCGCCATGATGGCGCCGCTCTCAACCACCTTTACGGACGAGACCTTGCGCTCGCTCTTGGCCGTCTTCAGCGCCATGGCCGCGAAGCCGAGGCCCAGGCAGTGGTAGCAGACTATCTCCATGGTGGCGTTGTCCACCTGCGCGCTCACAGCAGGTATCTGCTTGACAGCGAGCACGAGGAAGCCGCCGATGATGGCAGCCGGTATATACAGCTTGCGCAGGAAGGGTATCCATGTGCGCAGGACGTTGCCTACCAGCATGGCGACGAATACTATGCCCAGCTGTCCGAGAAAGCTCCAGACATAGGGCTCGGAAAACACTACGGTCTCCGCCATGTTATATCACTCCTCTTGCGGCCTTGGGCCGCGGCTAATCTATTCCACACGGAGTAAGTATAACATATATTTTTCAAATTGGTTAATACAAGCTTACATTGCGGCGTAGATTTTAGCGATCTAAAGCGAGCTTCGCTTGTCGATTTTGCTCACTTTGTTAATCCTGTGTAATTTTCATATATTAAGCTCCGCGCGCTTTCGCTCACTGCCGACAAACTTCGGTTGCTTTCGCTCGCGAGTTGTAGTATTATTTAGAGCCATGGAGGCTTAAGCATGAAAAAGTCTGATTGGAAAATTGCCGTCGCCGTCGGCCTGGCCGCCCTCGCTCTGGCCGCCGCCGCGGTGGCGCTGATAGTCGCCGACCGCGACAGCGAGCCCGGCGGCAGGCTGCCGGACGCCGTTGCGCCCAGCGTGCCCGTACCCACGGCCACGCCGGCCCCCACGCCCGTGGTCACCCCCTCCCCCACCCCTGAGCCCGCGCCGGAGCGCATAACCTTTGTCGGCGACTCCATCATGGTCGCCGCGGAGCCGGAGCTCATGAAGCTCGCGCCCGAGGTCGTCGTGGACGCGCAGATCGGCCGCCAGCTGGTGGAAGCCATGGGCATACTCCGCCGGCTCGAGAGCGAGGGGCGGCTCTATGAGACCGTCGTTATTGGGCTCGGCTCCAACCTGCCCTTCACGGTCGAGGAGGGCGCGGAGGTGCTCGACTTCCTCGGCGGGGAGCGCCGCGTATACTGGGTCAACACCTTCGGCCGCTACCTGGAGTGGCAGGATGACGTCAATGAGACCATAGCCGAGCTCGACGCGCTCTACGACAACATGACCGTGCTCGACTGGAGCGCCGTCGCGCCCGAGCACCCTGGGTGGATACGCACGGACGACGGCATACACCTGACGCCGGACGGCACCGTGGGCTACGCCTCATTTGTGGCGGAGAATCTCAACATAGTCTATGTGCCGGACGAGGATTAGCGGGCAAAAACAAGGCGGAAAGCGCTGCTTTCCGCCTTGTTTTATTATACGCATGTTTATTTGAGCACTGCCTTGTTGAAGCTCTTCTTGCCGCGGCGGAGGATGACGCCGTCCCTGAGCTCGGCCTCGCTGAAGGTCCTGGCGATGTCCTCAACCTTCTCCTCGTTGGCGGTGACGCCGCCCTGCTGGACGTTGCGGCGCGCGTCGCTCCTGCTCGAGCAGAGGCCGGTCTTGACGAGCAGGCTCAGCACGTCGATGGCGCCGTCGGTGAGGTCGTCCGCCGTCAGCTCGGTGGTGGGCATGTGCTCGGTGTCGCCGCCGCCGAAGACAGCGCGCGCGCCCTCGCGGGCCTTGTTGGCCTCCTCCTCGCCGTGGACGAGGCTGGTGAGCTCCCAGGCGAGGATGTCCTTGGCCTCGTTGAGCTTGGCGTCCTTCCAGGTGCCCATCTCGTCTATCTGCTCGAGCGGCAGGAAGGTCATCTTGCGCAGGCAGTTCATGACGTCCGCGTCGTCGATGTTGCGCCAGTACTGGTAGAAGTCGTAGGGGCTGGTCTTGTTCGGGTCGAGCCACACGGCGCCGGCCTGGGTCTTGCCCATCTTCTTGCCCTCGCTGGTGAGCAGGAGCGTGATGGTCATGCCGTAGGCGCTCTTGCCGAGCTTACGGCGGATGAGCTCACGGCCGCCGAGGATGTTCGACCACTGGTCGTCGCCGCCGCACTGCATGACGCAGTCGTACTTCTGGAACATGTGGTAGAAGTCGTAGCTCTGCATGATCATGTAGTTGAACTCGAGGAAGCTGAGGCCGCGCTCCATGCGCTGCTTGTAGCACTCGGCGCGCAGCATGTTGTTGACGGAGAAGCACGCACCGACGTCGCGCAGCAGCTCGACGTAGTTGAGCTTCAGCAGCCAGTCGGCGTTATCGAGCATCAGCGCCTTGCCCTCGGAGAAGTCGATGAACTTGCTCATCTGTACCTTGAACTTCGCGGCGTTGGCCTGGATCTGCTCCTGGGTGAGCATCTGGCGCATATCGGTGCGGCCCGAAGGGTCGCCGACCATGGTCGTGCCGCCGCCGAGGAGCGCGATGGGCCTGTTGCCCGCGAGCTGGAGACGGCGCATGAGGTTCAGCGCCATGAAGTGGCCGATGTGCAGCGAGTCCGCCGTAGCGTCGAAGCCTATATAGAACGTGGCCTTGCCCGCATTGACAATGTCGCGTATCTCTTCCTCGTCCGTCAGCTGCGCTATCAGCCCTCTAGCTTTGAGTTCTTCAAAAATCTGCATTGATCTGACCCCTTCACTTACTAATTTTCTGATTTTGATTGATAGTTTACTTCTTGATGATCTCAGCGGCCTTGTCCGCGCACCAGGCGCAGAAGCCGTTGCACACGCTGTGATCGCCGCCGCTCTTCGCGAGCAGGTCCTCGCAGCGGATGGCGCCGAACTTGGCCTTGAACTCGTCGGCGAACTTCTTCACCTCTTCGGCGACGACTCCGCCCGGCTTGCCCATGCCGCCCGCGCCCAGCGTCAGGCTCATGGCCAGCACAGCACCGCAATCCGCGCCGCAGGCCTCGCCGCAGCGCAGTCCACCGCCCAGGCCCGTGC
>CALWYR010000097.1 GCA_944385805.1 uncultured Oscillospiraceae bacterium | reverse complement strand
GGGCTTGACGTGCTGGAACTCGACGACCTGCATGACCTGGCCGTCCATCTCAAAGGTGACGCCGTTCCTGAAATCGCCTGCAGAAATCATAAATTATCCTCCCTATTGGCAGTATCTAAAGTGCGCTCTAGCATTAACTCAAACATTTTACACTATAAGGCGCGTTTTGGCAAGAGGGTACGCGGATTAAATGCGCCCGGGGCGCGAACAAGCGCAACAACGGAAAGTCCAATAAACTTTCCGCGCGGAATAGACAGGGCGCTTGTTCAACGTTATAATGGCGGCAGGGCTTTACAACAGGTACCTGTTGTTGTCATTTCATTAGAAATGACAATTACTGATATACAAAGAAGTATAGGAGGAGAATTGTATGAAAAGACGCTTACTTCCGGCGTTATTGGTCATATGCCTGATGCTTGCTCTGGGCTCTGTCACGGCATTGGCTGACGGGTCGGCGGCCGACACAAGATGGTACAGCGACGATGAAAGCTCGTTTGTACTTTACGACGCGGCGGATCTGCTCGGCTTTAAGGAGCTGGTCAACGGTGGAAACGACTTCTCCGGCAAGACCGTCTACCTCGGCGGGGACATAGTCATCAGTGACATTGAGTGGGAGCCGATTGGCGTCACCGTCTGGGAGGACAATAAAGGCGAAGACCGCCCGTTCCGCGGTGTCTTCGACGGTCGGAACCACACGATAAGCGGCCTGACGATGACGAGCGCGGCGGGCAAGCCCTACTACAACAGCATGGACACGGGCGATTACTACGCCTACGGCTTCTTCGGCGGCATCGACGGCGCGACGGTCATGAACGTCGACTTTGAGGGCGTGAATATCAACCAGCCCGGCGGCGACGACACCACTGCCACGCAGAACAATGCGGTCGGCGCGGTCGTGGGCGCGGCGCTGGGCAGCTCCACCATCGAGAACGTCTCCGTCTCCGGCAGTGTCACCGGCTACTCCCGCACCGCGGGCGTCGTGGGCTACATAGGCGGCAGCAAGGCGAGTGAGGATGGCAACAAGGATAACAAGGCCGACAGCCTGTTTGAAAACTACACAGCCAGCATGGGCGACGTTAGGGTCTCCAACTGCGTCAACAACGCTGACATAAAGTCCATGCGGACGGCCAGCAGCCACGGCACCGCCGCCGGCATTTGCGCGACCGTCAACCAGAAGGCGGCCACAAGCGGCTCCGTCACCTTCACCGGCAACAGAAACACCGGCGCGGTAGATGGCTATCTGGCCGCCGGCATCTGTGCCAGCACATTCAGCAACAACGCTACGGGCTGCTCGATGGCAGTGACCTTCACCGACAACAGCAACAGCGGCGTCATCACGGCCAACGGCGTAGGCGAGACCAACGGCTCCGCCCCGAAGGCCTCCGGTATTGCCATCATCAACGACGGAAGCGGCAGCAACGAGGGAACCGCCACAACCTACACGCTGGCGGGCAACCGTAACAGCGGTACTGTAACCGCCAACGCGGACAGTGGATATAACCAGCCGACTGGTTCTGACAAAGCAAACCGCGGCAGGAGCATGGCGGCGGGCATACTCGTCAACGGAGCATCCGACGGACGCCACACGGCGGCCTTGAGCGATAACGTCAACAGCGGCGACATCACCGGCGGGGACATGGCCGCCGGCATCATCACCGAGGCCAAGTCCGGCACCACCGTGCAGGGCGCGCGCAACAGCGGCGATGTGACCATCGGAGATATTGACAAGAATAACAGCGAGGCGTCCGGATACTACGTCGGCGGCATCGCGGCCTACGCGGTCAACGGCGCGGAGCTTAAAGGCAGCCTGGTCAACACCGGAGCCGTGACGCTGCCCAGTGTCACAGGGGATTCCGACCCGGACAGGTACTGCGCCGGCGGCATCGTGGGCATGCTGGGCAACGAGTATAACGGCGAGGAAGCCGCCTCCGTGCTGAATGGCGCAAGCTGCGTCAGCAGCGGCAACGTTTACGGCAGCGGCACTCCCTATGTAGGCCGGGTCGTCGGCCAGCTCAGGACGGGCGAGGTGTCCGGCGTCAGCGGCGAGGACGCCATCGGCGCGGTTCACATGGTCGGCGGCAAGAGCCACAGCGTCACGCTGAAAAATGTGAACATCGGCGAGCTGGACGTCGAGGCCCTTCACACCCAGAACTTTACCTATACCTTGGATTTGAGCGACTCCACCATAGGAACCATATACGTGGACGGCAAGACCCACACCGGCGTGACGCTGGAAATCTCCGGCGGCACGGTGGGGACCGTGGATATCTCCGGCGTGACCAGCAATAAGACTGGCGATACACCCACGGGCCCGGCCCACGTCCGCTTCGCCGCCACCAACGGCGCGAAGGTGGGAACCGTGGACGCCATGTTTGCCGCTGACGCGGATGTGAGCAGGCTTTATGTGGCCACTCAGGCGTGGAATAGAGGTGATGAGGGTGGAGTCACGGTGAGCGGCAATGCCGGCTCTGTCGGCCAGGTGCGCACCACTGTAGACGTCACCGTGGGCTTTGTCCATAACCATCAGAAGAGCGACGATGGCAGTAAAACCCTCTCGGACTACCGGGTGTTCACCAACGCCGCGGCTGCGATCGGCTCCATCGCCACCACCACAGCGGAGGTGACGACCGCGGAGACTGATGACCTTGTGCCGAAGGACGCTCCTTCGGGTACAAGCTACGCCAAGCCCGGCTCGAACCCGCCGGCGTCCGCGGCTTACTATCTGGCGGCCAGCCTGGACGAAACCGCCAAAAATATTCTGAACGGCGAGAGCGGCGCGCCCGCCGGCTTCACCGGCGTTGAACTGACCGAGAGCAAGGAGGTCGAAAGCCTCACCATCGCCGAGGGCAAGACGCTTATCATCCCCGAGGACGTCACGCTGACGGCCGCCACGGTCACCAACAACGGCACCATACATAACTACGGCACAATCAGCGACACTGTCAGCGGCAGCGGCACCGTTATAAACTATTATCATGTCACGCTTGTTGACGGCAGCGACATAACCAAGTGTATCCATCCGGACAACGAGCCTTTCACCCTGCCGGAGCCCAGCCGGGGCGGATATGATTTCGGCGGCTGGCGCGACGAAGCCGGGAAGCTGCACGCGGCGGGCGAGACCGTCACCATCAGCGACGACACGACCTTCACCGCCGAGTGGAGCTATGGCAGCATCCCCGACACCTACGACATAGAGCTTGTCGTCTCTGACGGCGGCGAGGCTAAGACCAGCCTTGGCAATGCCAGCGCGGGGACGACGATTATCGTGACAGCGACTCCCGACGCGGGTTATGAGCTCGACTATATCACGGTCGACGGCGAGCGCATCAGCGGCAACAGCTTCACCATGCCCGACCACGACGTGACCGTCCGCGTCTACTTCACCGACGGCACGGCCGGCTTTGCCGACGTGAGCCGCGGTGACTGGTTCTATGACTACGTCCAGTACGTCGTGTCCAACGGCCTCATGGAAGGCACGAGCGCCACCACCTTTGAGCCCAACGCCAATATGTCCCGCGCGATGGTCTGGGCAATCCTCGCCCGCATCGACGGCGAAACCGTCACCGGCACGAATTGGGTTGAGACCGCCCGGGCCTGGGCCATGGCCGAGGGCGTGAGCGACGGCGAGAACGCCAACGGCAACGTCACCCGCGAGCAGCTTGCCACCATGCTGTGGCGCTTCGCCGGCGAGCCGGCCGCAACCGGCAGCCTCTCCGCCTTCACCGACGCGGCCAGCGTCAGCGACTGGGCCGTAGACGGCATGACCTGGGCGGTTGCCAACGGCATCGTGACCGGCATGACCGACACCACGATAGTCCCGCAGGGCACAGCAACCCGCGCTCAGGCCGCGGCAATGCTGATGCGTTTCGTTGAGCTGTAAGCAAATTTCATACCGTTTCATATGTGAAGCCGCCCGGGATTCCTCCCGGGCGGCTTTTGCCAGGCAAATTGGGCCATCGCACCGCGCTGCGGCTGCCCTCTTCCGGGGCGGCACGGCGCGATTGGACGGCTGCTTTAAAGTATAACCAGCTCCTTCGGGGCTTTGGTTATGTCTTCGTTTCCGTCGCCGGTCAGGTAGAGGACGTCTTCTATGCGGACGCCGAATTTGCCGGGGATGTAGATGCCGGGCTCGGCGGAAATCAGCGCGCCCTCTCCGAGGGGCTTTTCGTTGCGGGGCGAGGCGTTGGGCAGCTCGTGGACGTCGAGGCCCACGCCGTGGCCGAAGCTGTGGCCGAAGTACTCGCCGTAACCGGCGTCGGCTATCACCTTCGCGCCGGCGGCGTGTACCTCGGCGCCGGTGGCGGAGGGCTTCGCCGCGGCGATGCCGGCCTTCTGCGCGCGCAGGACGGTGTCGTAGACGTTTGGCATCTCGTCCGTGGCGGAGCCGACGGCGACGGTGCGGGTCATGTCGGAGCAGTAGCCCTGATAGACGCAGCCGAAGTCCATGGTGACGAAGTCGCCGGATTTTATGACGCCCTCGCCGGGCACGCCGTGGGGCATGCTGGTGTGCGCGCCGGTGATGGCGATGGGGTCGAAGCTGTTGCGCTCGCTGCCGCGGCGCATCATCTGATAGGTGAGCTCGGCGGCGAGCTCGCGCTCAGAGAGGCCCGGCTTTATCATGGGCAGCACGGCCTCGAGCGCCGCCTCGGCGATGCGCTGGGCGCGGATGAGCGTGGCGAGCTCGTCGCGGGTCTTGTGCGCGCGCAGGCCGTTGATGACCGCGTCCGCGCCGACGAGCTGACGGCCGAGGGCGTGCTCGGTGTTGAGCCAGGCGAGGTGGCTGAGCTTCTCGCACTCCGCGCCGATGTCGCCCTCGATCTCCGCGCAGAGGCGGCCCAGGGTCCGCATCAGGGGCTGGGCGCCGGAGTTGAGCAGCACCTCCACGCCCGCGAAGCAGCGGCGCTGCGCGTCCTCGGTGTAGCGCGAGTCGGTGATGAGCCAGGCGCGCCGCGGCGTGATGAGCGCGGCGGAGTCCGTGGGCATGAAGCCGCAGGCGTAGTAGATGTTGCGGTCGTCCATGAGCAGCAGGGCGCCGAGCTTCGCACGCCCGACGGCCTCCTGTATTCGTTCAAGCTGGGTCAATTATCTCTGCCTCCTATATTATTCTTCAAGCCCCGCCGCGTCGGCCAGCAGGAAATCTGCCGGCTCCATGGCGGCGGAGAGCAGCGTGCCCTCTGAGTATACGCTCACCGAGTCCACTCCGTCAACAGCGCAGAAGGTGAGCACGGCGCAGCAGTCGGCGACGGTGCGCTCCCATCCGGTGAGCGCTGCGTACTCGGGCGAGACGGAGAGCCTGAGCTCACCGTCGGCGAGCTCCCAGCCGAGCAGCTCCACGCCGTCGGGCAGGGCGCGCTCGAGCTCGGGGTCGTCGGTGTCGCGGCCGAAGGCCTCCGCGGCGGCGTCGAGCTCGCTGAGCGAGGAGTCCACGCGCACGGTCTCGCTGCGCACGGCGGAGCCGGTAGTGAGGTAGAAGCTGGGCACCGCGCGCCAGACCGCGACCTCCTTCACCGCCATCCCGCAGGCCGCGAGCGCGGCCAGGAGCAGCGCGGCCAGGGCCGCCAGAACGCGTCTTTTCATGCCTCATCCCCCTCTCTGGCCGGGAAGGCGACCGTAAAGCGCGTGCCCCCGTCCTCGCGCGCCGAGACCTCGATGCTCCCGCCCAGGGCAGCTACGGCGTCGTGGACTATCGAGAGGCCGAGGCCGCTGCCGCCGCGCTCGCGCGAGCGGGCCTTGTCCACACGGTAGAAGCGCGAGAAGATGTTGGGCAGGTCCTTCTCCGGGATGCCGATGCCGGTATCCTCCACGCGGAGCACGACGCGCCCGCCCTCGCGCCGCACCGCGACGAGCACGTCGCCGCCGGGGACGTTGTACTTGACCGCGTTTTCGGCCAGGTTGAAGACTATCTGGTAGACGTCGTCCGCCGGCGCGCTTATCACGCAGCCCTCGCCGCAGTCGCGGCGCAGCGTGACGCCGGTCTTCTCCGCCAGCGGCGCGAGCAGGCGCAGCGTGTTCTCCACCTGTTCGCCGACGTCGACCGCCTCGGCCTCGCCGCGCGCGCCGTCGTCGCGCCGCGAGAGGTTGAGGAGCTTGTCCGTCGTGCGCTGCAGCCGCTCGGCCTCGCTGGAGATGTCGGCGACGAACTCGCGCACCGTGGCCGGGTCGATGTCCTCCGTCTCCGTTATCGAGTCGGCCAGCAGCCGGATGGCGGCCAGCGGCGTCTTGAGCTCGTGAGAGGCGTCGGAGACGAAGCGGCGGCGCTGCTTTTCTGTCTCCTGCAGCGTCTCGGTCATGGAGTTGAAGTCGCGCGAGAGCTCGGTGAGCTCGTCGCTGCCCTCGGGGGTTATGCGGTGGGCGTAGTCGCCCTCGCGCACGGTACGCACGGCCTCCGAGAGGCGCGTTATGCGCCGTGTGAAGCGCCGCGTGAAGAAATAGGTGACGGCGCAGGCCAGGGCGAAGACGATGACGGACATGGTGCTGAGCCGGTCGCGGAAGGCGAGGATGATGTCGGCCTGCTCCGTGTCGCGCTCGCAGAGATAGACCGCGCCCACCACCACGCCGCTGCGCGCGATGGGTATGGCCGCGTGCGAGAGGAAGGCGCCGCCGGAGAAGCTGGAGCTGAAAACCCTCTCGCCGCCCAGCGCGCGCAGCAGCTCGGCGAAGAGGGCATAGCGCCCCTCCGCGCCGGGCACGGCGGTGTCGTAGAGCACGCGCGCCGCCGCGTCGGTGACGACGATGCGCTCGAAGCCCGTGAGGCCGAGCAGCTCCACCACCTGTGCCGCGCCGTCGCCGCTCAGTGTGTCGAGCCCGGCCAGAGAGGCGGAGACCACGCCGGCCTGCTCGAGGAGGGAGCTCTCCTTCTCGGAGAAGACGATGTCGCGCGAAGCCATGACGGGATAGGTGTTGAGCAGTATGAGCAGCGCGGCTATGAGCGCAAAGAAGGTGAGGGCGAGCTTGAACTGCACGCTCTGCGTCAGCTTCCTGCGCGCTTTTTCCCCCGGCGCCCTCACTCGGCCAGATAGTAGCCGACGCCCCACTTGGTGATGATGAGGCGCGGCGCGGCGGGGTCGTCCTCGAGCTTTTCGCGCAGGCGGCGGATGTGCACGTCCACGGTGCGCGCGTCGCCCTGGTAGTCGTAGCCCCAGACGAGGTCGAGCAGGCTGTCGCGGCTGAAAACGCGCCCCGGCGAGCGGAAGAGCAGCTCGGCGAGGTCGAATTCGCGCGCCGTGAGCACGATGGCCGCGCCGTTTTTCCTCGCCGTGCGCTTCTCGGTGTCGAGCGTGACGCCGCCGTGCTCGAGGAGGTGGGCGCTCTGCGCGCCCGGCTGTGAGGCGGTGATGCCCGCGCGGCGCAGCAGCGCGCGGATGCGCGCCTTGAGCTCGAGGATGTTGAAGGGCTTGGTGATGTAGTCGTCCGCGCCGGACTCGAAGCCGAGCAGCTTGTCGGCGTCCTCGCTGCGGGCGGTGAGCATGATGATGGGCACGGTGGAGTTCTCGCGGATGCGCTGGCAGGCCTCCAGCCCGTCCAGGCCCGGCATCATGAGGTCGAGGATGATGAGGTCGTAGCCGCCCTGCGCGGCCATCTGCACGGCGGAGGCGCCGTCGTAGCAGGCCTCGACCGTGTAGCCCTCGTTCTCCAGGTTGAACTTGATGCCCTTTACGAGCAGCTTTTCGTCGTCAACTACCAGTATCTTCATTGCTGTCCTCCACACAGATAAAGTCGATGAAGCTCTCGAGCGTGTCCGTGCCAATGCCGGGCACGGCCAGAAGCTGGTACTCTCCCGTGAAATCGCCGTACTCCTCGCGGAAGGAGACTATGGCCTCCGCCTTGGCCGGGCCGATGCCGGGCAGCAGCTCCAGCTCGGCCGCGCCGGCGGCGTTGATGTCCATGCGGCCGTCCTCGCCCTGCCAGGCGAAGTCCGGCACGGGCTCTCCCGCGGCGTGCACGCCCGGCTCCGGTTCGGGCGCGAGCAGCACGGCCGCGGCGAAGGCGGCGGTCAGGAGCGGTATTATGAGCTGGTGCAGCGGCGGCTTTTTCACGCCGGGCGGCCTCCTTTCTCTCGGCAAAAACGGTCAGGAAGAACCTTCTTTCGCGCTATGGATTGCTAGGGTCTTGCTTTTCGCGGCGGCAGAAGGTATAATTGTATACGTCTGCAATGCGGCCATGGAGCCGCGCACATATATATGATACCACATCTGAGCGGAGATGGATATGAAAAAAATCAAGTTCTTGCCGATATTGCTCATAGCCGCCCTTCTGCTGGCCGCGCTCGGCCCCGGCGCGCTGGCCGCGGAGGAGGGGCTCACCCCGCCGGAGATAAGCTCCGCCGCCGCGGCGGTGCTGGACATGGACACGGGCCGCGCGCTCTATGAGCTCAACGCCGACGCGCAGCGCTATCCGGCTTCGCTGACCAAGGTGGTCACCGTCCTGCTGGCCGTCGAGGCCATCGAGCGCGGCGAGGCGGCGCTCTCCGACACCGTCACCGCCGGCGACGAGGCCCTGCAGGGCATGGTGGCCGACGGCTCCACCGCCGGCATACAGGTGGGGGAGACGATGACCCTCAGCGACCTTATGTACTGCGCCATGCTCGGCTCGGCCAACGAGGCCTGCAACATCATCGCCGTACATATCGCCGGCTCGCTCGACGCCTTCGTGGAGGACATGAACGAGCTCGCCGCCGGCCTCGGCTGCGCCGGCACGCACTTTGCCAACACCCACGGCCTGCCCGACAGCGAACACTACACCACGGCGCGCGACTTCGCCGTCATAACCCGCGAGGCCATGAGCCACGACCTCTTCCTCGAGATTTCCGGCACCAACCGCTACACTGTGCCCGCCACCAACATGTCCGCCGAGCGCAGCCTCTCCAACACCAACGGCCTCACCAACCCGGAGAGCCAGCTCTACCCGGGCTACTACTATGAATACGCCCGCGCGGGCAAGACCGGCCACACCAACGACGCCGGCTACTGCCTGGCCTCCATGGCCGAGCGCGACGGCGCGCGGCTCATCTGCGTCGTCCTCGGCGGCAGTGCCGCCGCCAACGCGGACGGCACCACGACCTACACCAACTTTGCCGACAGCCGCACGCTCTACGGCTGGGTCTTCAGCAACTTCAGCGTGCAGGAGATACTGAGCTCCACCGAGATAATCACCACCGTGAAGGTCGACCTGGCCGAGAACGGCGGCCAGGCCTCGCTGAGGCCCGCCGGCTCGCTCAGCGCGCTGGTGCCCAACACCGGCTTCGACCCGGCCGTGCTCGAGCGCGAAATCGTCATATACAGCGAGCGCGACGGCGAGACGCTGACCGCGCCCATCGCCTCCGGCACCGAGCTCGGCGAGCTGAGCCTCAAGCTCGACGGAGTCACGCTCGGCAGCGTCGGGCTTGTCACCAGCGGCACGGTCGAGCTCGCCCGCAGCGAGTATATGAAGCAGGAGATAGCCGGCTTCTTCAGCAATATCTGGGTGATAGTCATCCTCGTCGCCCTCGTGGCCGCCACCGCGCTCTACATAGTCAGCGTGGTGCGCTACCGCAAGCTGCACAAGCGCCATCTTCAGAGCGTCGAAGCCGCCGCCGCGCGCGAGGCCCGGCACGCGGAGCCCCCCGCGCGCGAGACGCCGCAGGCCGAGCCCACCGCCGTGCTGCGCAGCACCGGCAGCCACCAGAGCGTGCGCCGCCAGACCGGCGAGCTGGAGAAGACCACCGTCCTCAGCGCCCCGGGCCGCGCCCAGGCCGCCCCGCGCCGCGAGGGCCAGGCCGCCGCTCCGGCCCCGCGCCGCGAGGGCGGGGCTGGCCAGACGCCCGTGACGCCGCGCTCCGGGCAGCGCGCGCAGGGCGCGGAGCAGCACCGCCCGGCCTCGCCGCCGCCCGCCGCCGACAAGGCGCGGCGCGACTACTTCGAGGAGTTCTTCCGCAGCAACGGCACCAACAACCACAGCCGCGGCGACGCGGACAAGAAATAAAGTACGAGGCCGCGGAGCCCGGCGCTCCGCGGCCTTCCCGGCCCAAAGGGGCAGCAGTAAACAAAACGGAGGCGCATTATGTCGCAGTCTATTGAACTCAACAGCTTTACAAGGCTGGCTCTCGTAATCATCGCCGTCGCCCTGGTGGTGGCTGTCATCCATATTGTCTCCGGCAGCGCCCGCTTTGAAAAGCGCGCCGGCGCGCTGACCGCCGTCTGCGCGGTGATACTCTGCGCGGGCTTCGCGGCCCTCGCCATGCTCTCGCGCGGCAGGCCCGATGCCATCGAGCTCGAGGGCTTCGAGCGCTTCGCGAGCGACGACACCGCCGCCGCGGCCGAGCTCACGGAAAGGCGCTCGAGAGCATCTATATCGACGCCGGCGACGCCATGGGAGCGGAGCTCACGCGGTTCGAGCTCAACTGCGCGGACGGCGAGTTTACCCGGCTGAGCCTCACCGCCGCCTTCACCGAGGACGAGGGGGAGAGCCCGCGTTACTGGCTGCGCACCGTCATCGTTGACGCCGACGGCAGCTGCCGCGCCGGCAGCCGCGTCGACGTAGAAGACGAGCCCGAGACCGTCGGCGCCGCGGCGCTCATAGACGCCGTCGCCGGCCTGGACGCCGGCTGGCTGGACACGGAGGAGTACACCACCATTGCGCTCGACGGCGGCGCTCTCAGCGTGTCGGCGGGCGGCTTCTCCGCAAAGCTCATGCTGTGATAGCGAACAAAAAAGGGCCCTTCGCTGAGAAGGGCCCTTTTTGCGCCTGTAACGATCAGAACAGGTGTACGTTCGCTATGACGGCGGAGAAGACTATCGACACCGTCGAGCAGAGCTTTATGAGGATGTTGAGGCTGGGGCCGGAGGTGTCCTTGAAGGGGTCGCCGACGGTGTCGCCGATGACGCCGGCCTTGTGGCACTCGCTGCCCTTGCCGCCGTGGTGGCCGGACTCTATGTACTTCTTGGCGTTGTCCCAGGCTCCGCCGGAGTTGCTCATGAACACCGCCATGCCGAAGCCGCAGGTGGTGGTGCCGGCCAGCAGGCCCACGACGCCCTCGACGCCGAGTATGAGGCCGGTGACGATGGGGATGACGACCGCGAGCAGGGCGGGCAGCACCATGGCGCGCAGCGCGCCGCCGGTGCAGAGGTCGACGCAGCGCTCGTAGTCCGGCTCGGCCTCACCCTCGAGGATGCCGGCTATCTCGCGGAACTGGCGGCGCACCTCGACGACTATGTGCTGCGCGGCCTTCTGCACCGCGCTCATCGTCAGCGCGCCGAAGATGAAGACCAGCATCGTGCCGACAAAGAGGCCGACCAGCACGGCGGGGTTCGTGACCGAGAGGTCCATCACGCCGCCCAGGGCCTTCTCGCCGACGTCGACATAGCTCACGAGGAGCGCCAGCGCGGTCAGCGCGGCGGAGCCGATGGCGAAGCCCTTGCCGGTGGCGGCGGTGGTGTTGCCCAGGGAGTCGAGCGCGTCCGTGCGCTCGCGCACCTCCTCGCCCAGGCCGCTCATCTCCGCGATGCCGCCCGCGTTGTCCGCGACGGGGCCGTAGGCGTCCGTGGCGAGGGTGATGCCAAGGGTGGCGAGCATGCCTATGGCGGCGATGCCGATGCCGTAGAGGCCGTTATTGAAGCTCAGCTCATAGGCCTCGCTCGCCGTGGTCAGCGAGCCGCCCGAGGCCAGGAAGCTTATGATGACCGCGACGCCGACTATCAGTATGGGCGCGGCCGTGCTGAGCATGCCCAGCGAGATGCCGCCGATTATCGTCGTGGCCGCGCCCGTCTCGGTGGCGTCGGCCAGGTTCTGCGTGGGCTTGTAGGTGTCGGAGGTGTAGTACTCCGTCACGTAGCCGATGGCGCAGCCCGCGGCGAGGCCGCAGAAGATGGAGATGAGGATGCCGATCCAGCTCGCGCCCTCCACGTCGCGCATTACGAACCAGGTCAGCGGGATGCAGAGCACGGCGCAGAGCGCGGCGGCGAAGTAGGTGCCCGTGCGCATACTCTTGAGGAGCTCGCGCTGGCTGGCCTTTTCGCCGGTCTTTATCATGAAGGAGCCGATAAGCGAGCAGACGACGCCCACGACCGCAAGGGCGAGGGGGAGGAACATGCCGTTCCAGCCGTAGCCCGCGGAAGCGCCGATGGCGAAGGTGGCGAGTATCGAGCCGACGTAGCTCTCATAGAGGTCCACGCCCATGCCCGCGACGTCGCCGACGTTGTCGCCCACGTTGTCGGCTATCGTGGCCGGGTTGCGCGGGTCGTCCTCGGGTATGCCGGCCTCGACCTTGCCGACGAGGTCCGCGCCGACGTCCGCGGCCTTGGTGAAGATGCCGCCGCCCACGCGCGCGAAGAGCGCGGCGCAGCTCGCGCCCATGCCGAACATGACCATCGTGTTCGCGATGGTGTCCGCGTCGCAGCCGAAGCCGTACTCGAGAATCAGGAACCAGACCGAGACGTCCAGTATGCCGAGGCCGACGACGGTGAAGCCCATGACCGAGCCGGAGGAGATGGCCACGCGCAGGCCGCGGTTGAGGCTCTCGCTGGCGGCGTTGGCCGTGCGCGCGTTGGCGCTTGTGGCTATCCTCATGCCCACGAAGCCGGCCAGGCAGGAGTAGAACCCGCCCGTCACAAAGGCGAAGGGGACGAACTTGTTGACCAGGCCCTCGCCGTTTATCCATGGCACATAGGCCAGCACGGCGAGCACCGCGGCAATGACGGCGAAGATGATGGCCACCGTCTTGTACTGCCGCTTGAGATAGGCGTTGGCGCCCTTGCGGATGGCCGCCGCGATCTTTTCCATCAGCGGCGTGCCCTCGGAAAAGCTCCGCACTCTCCGCGCCTGAGACCAGGCGAAGAGCAGCGCGATAAGCGCCCCCACGATACCCAACCAGAAGTAGTTCTCCATTTGTCCCATCACTCCTAACGCTTTACTCGTGCCGTGTCCCGGCTGTGAATAATATTTTACACGAAGTTAATGCGAAAATCAAGCAACGAGTACAAATTAAGCCCGATATTTCTAAAAATTTTTATATATTTTGGCGTAAACGTCTGTAACGTTTAGGACGTCCGAGGCGGCTGATTCGTTGACTTTGCAGCAATCGGGGCGCGATTTCGCCGCCGTTTCCGTCGAATGAACTAGTTGAATATCCAACACCTATGGCAACATCTGTCCAATCCGTAACCTGCCGGCAAAGAAACGGTAAAGAAGCGTAACTTGCATTTGCCCCGCCGTAGGGTATAATTGAAGCGGGAGAAAGCCGCGGGCCGCGCGGCGGAACATGCCGGCGGCCCGTTTCGTCTTATGAATACGCACAGAAGGAGTGAAGGAAAAATGAAAAAGCTGCTTGCAATATTCATCGCCGCGGCCCTGGCGCTGGCCGTCTCCGCCTGCGGCGCGCCCGCCGCGGAGGAGAGCTCCGCGCCGCCGCCGACCGCCGCCCCCACGCCGGAGGCGAGCGCCGCTCCCAGCGCCGCTCCCGCGCCGGAGACCCCCGTCCCGGAGACGCCCGTGCCCGTCTCGCGCCTCACCGAGGAGACGGACGAGCTGATTGTCAGCGCCATCTTCCCCGAGGCGCTCGAGGGCCTGGAGTACAGCGAGGCCGACCTCGAGGCCGAGGGCGACGGCATACTGATACGCGCCAAGGAGCCGCTGACGGACATGCGCTTCTTCCTCGTCGAGGTCACCTATCCCTACACCGGCGGCGAGGACTACATACCCGGCGACACGCTCAACAGCTACGACGAGGTGACGGTGACAAAGCCGGTCATAGTCCACGTCACGCGCGAGACGGAGCACCCGCTCTTCGGCTTCAGCTACACCGACGCGGAAGGGGAGGAGCACAGCTACATCCTCAGCCGCAGCGGCCTCGCCCCGGACGAGGGCGCGCCCTACCACATAGAGGCCTTCACGCTGCCCGAGGACAGGCAGTGAGAGGACGCCGTTGCCCTCGCGGGGGATTTGTGGTATAATATCCGCAGAGCGGATATTATACTTTAATTTCAGTCCTTTTTCTCGCCCCTGACGGGGCAACCGAAAAAGATGACGCATTATACCACGACGGCTGCGCCGTCATGGTACAATATCCGCAAAGCGGACACTATACTTTGCTTTAAAACAATAACACCCGGAGGGCTGGCCATGAGCAAAAAGGAACTCGCAGGCGAAATTATATCGGCGGTCATCTACATCGCGCTGGGCTTTGTGATAACTCTCAACCCCGGCACGAGCGTGGACCTGATATGCAGGATCATGGGTATCAGCGCGCTCGCCTACGGCGCGTTTTGCATTATCTTCTATTTCATCCGCCGGGGGGAGGACGACGTCTCCCGCTTCACCCTGCCGATGGGCATCGCCTTCGCGGCCCTGGGCGCGTTCTGCCTTGTGGCGCCGCGCGTGTTGCTGAGCGTGATCCCGCTGCTCTTTGGCGTCGTGCTGCTCATTGACGGAGCGGGCAAGATGGGCCGCGCCTTCGAGCTGCGCCGCCTGGGCTTCGCGCGCTGGTCGATGCTCGCGGCCGTGGCCGGACTCATTATGCTCCTCGGCGCCATGCTGATGCTGCAGCCCTATATGGCGGTCGAGACCGTGATGCGCCTGTTCGGCGCGCTGCTGGCCGCGGACGGGTTCATAGAGATTTACTTCGCCGTCAGGATTTACAGGCTCAGGAACTATTGAGTTAGGCCTCGTTTTAATAAGCTCAACAGGAGGGGCGCTTTCCCTTGCGTCGGCAAGGGAAAGCGCCCCTCTCGGCGGTATTCACGGCGGAGCGCCGCTCAAACCTCGCCCAGCCGGGCGACGATGGTTTTCAGCACCGCGTAGAAGGTGCTCACGTCCTCCTCGCTGAGCCCGGCGGCGACCTCGGAGAGCTTCTCGTCGACTATCGCGCTCATGGCCTCGGCCTTGGCGCGGCCGGCTCCGGTCAGCCTGAGGCTGCCGCGGTAGCGGCGCTTAGCGCCCGGGCTGGCCTCGCAGATAAGGCCCTCGCGCTCTAGCTCGGCGCTGACGCGCGAGATCTGCGCGCGGTCGACGCCGCAGCGCTCGCTCAGCTCCGTCGCCGAGAGCCCCTCCGGCGCGGCGAGCAGCTGCAGCATGCAGGCCACGTGTACGCTCCTGAGCCCGAACTCGCGCGTGTAGCGCTCCTGCGCGCGGCGCAGCTCCTTATACGCAGCGGAGATGAGCCCGCTGAACTCGTAAAACCGTTCTGTCTCGTTCACTTTCCCCACCTCTCAGAAAATAATACAACAAAGATATTGACAAGTCAAATTTTTCGGCGTATATTTGTTGAGCACTCAACATTTGTAAGGAGGCAGCTATGGCTGTACGCATACTGGTGGATTCCACCTTTGACTTCACGGACGAGCAGCTCTCGCTCACGGGCATAGAGGTTGTGCGGCTGCACGTCAATTTCGGCGGCGAGGACTTTGTCGACGGCGTGGACATCACGCCCGCGGGCTTCTACGAGCGGCTCATTGAGAGCGACGTGCTGCCCACGACCAGCCAGGCCGCGCCGGCGGACTTCAGCGAGGCCTTCGGCCGCCTGACGGCGAACGGCGACACGGTGGTCTGCCTGACCATCTCCTCCAAGCTCTCCGGCACCTATCAGAGCGCGGTGATAGCGGCGGAGGACTACGCCGGGAGCGTGCGCGTGGTCGACTCGCTCAACGTCGCGCTCGGCGCGCAGATACTCGCGCGCTACGCCTACCGCCTTGCCGCCGGCGGGCTCGGCATGGACGCGGTCGCCGACGAGCTTGAGCGCGTCAAGGGCTGCGTACATATCATCGCCCTGCTCGACACGCTCGAGTACCTCAAGCGCGGCGGGCGCATCTCCGCGGCGGCCGCGGCGGTGGGCGGCGTCTTCTCGATAAAGCCGGTCATCACGATACGCGAGGGCGCGGTGGCCGTTATCGGCAAGGCGCGCGGCTCCAAAAACGGCGAGAACCTGCTCTCGCAGCTGATTGAAAAGTACGGCGTGGACTTCTCCATGCCCTACGTCCTCGGCTACACCGGCCTCTCCGACGCGTTGCTGCAGAAGTACAAGGCCGACTCCGCCCGCCTCTGGACGGGCTACGCCAAGGACCTGCCCGTCTCCGTCGTCGGCAGCGTCGTCGGCACGCACGCCGGCCCCGGCGCGATAGCCGTGGCCTTCTTCGGCTTGCGCGAGCGCGAGGAAAACTGAAGCGACAAAACAAAAAAGCAGCGAAAGCACTTGCTTTCGCTGCTTTTTGCTGCAATACAGTACCGTTTAGCGCTTGCTGAACTGAGGCGCGCGGCGGGCGGCTTTGAGGCCGTACTTCTTGCGCTCCTTCATGCGAGGGTCGCGGGTGAGGTAGCCGGCGGCCTTGAGGGGGGCGCGGAAGCTCTCGTCGACGGCGAGGAGGGCGCGGGCGATGCCGTGGCGGATGGCGCCGGCCTGGCCGGTGACGCCGCCGCCGGTGACGGTGGCCTCGATGTC
>CALWYR010000096.1 GCA_944385805.1 uncultured Oscillospiraceae bacterium | reverse complement strand
ACGTAGCCGCTCTCGTGCAGGCTGCTCTCGCGGAACCACTCGTCGTACTTTATGCCGTAGCGCTCGAGGTCGGACTCCATCCTGGGCAGGTTGCGCTCCAGGCCGAAGCGCGCCATGGCCTCGCGGCGCTCGCCCTCGGGCTTATCGAGGTACTCGTCGCCGTACTTGTCCCGGAAGGCGGCGGCGAGCTCCTTTATGTCGTCGCCGTGGTAGCCGTCCTCGGGGAAGGCGACGGCGTCTTCGCCGAGGGTGAGCTGGCGGTAGCGCGCGTCGATGCTCGTGGCGAACTTCTCAATCTGGTTGCCGGCGTCGTTTACATAAAATTCACGCCAGACCTCCGCGCCCACGCGGGAGAGCACCTCGGCGAGGGTGTCGCCCAGGACGCCGCCGCGGGCGTTGCCCATGTGCATGGGGCCCGTGGGGTTGGCGGAGACGAACTCGACCATGATGCGCTGGCCCTCATAGGCCCGGCTGCGGCCGTAATCGCCGCCCTCGCTCTCCACGGCGGAGAGCACGCCGCCGTACCAGCCGGGGCCGAGGCGGAAGTTGATGAAGCCGGGGCCGGCGGCCTCGGCGCTCACGAACCAGCTGTGCTCGAGCTCGAGATTGGCGACGAGGGCGTCGGCAATCTTCCTCGGGGCCATGCGCAGCGCGCGGGCGCCGGTCATGGCGTGGTTGGCGGCGAAGTCGCCGTTGGCGGCGTCCTTGGGTATTTCCACGACGCCCGCGAGCGGCTCCGCGGCGGGGATCGCGCCCGCGGCGGCGGCCCGCTCCTGGGCCGCGGCCAGGAGGGCGTTTATCTGTCTCTTAGCCTCTTCAACAAGATTTGCCAATGCTGTTTCCTCCAGTAAAGCGCGGTTTAACGCTGATTTTGACCTTGTTCCTGCCGGCGAGCATGTGGTCGAAGTTCACCACGTAGTCGAGCTCCAGCCGGCCGCCGTTCTCGTCGAGCTCGCACTTGAGCGCGTGCGTGTCTATCGTCATGGTCATGGAGCCGTAGGCGGTGTCGTAGAGCGCGCTCTCGCGCCTGCCGACGTGGAAGACCATGCGGCTGGTGAGCATGCCCTCGCGCTCGATGGCCACCTCGTCCGGCGCGATGAGGAAGGTGGTCCTGGTGTCCTCGAGGCCGGTGACGGCGCTCTCCATGTAACTGATTCGGCCGCTGCCGTTTTTGAAGCAGTAGAGGCCGTCGGTGACGAGCTCGGTGACATCCTCGTCGTCCTGCACGGGGTACTGCTCGCCGCGTATCGTTATGATAACATCCTTGAACTTGTCGTTCAATGCTCTCACCTCGTCCTACAGAATTGACGGCGAAACATTATACACCAAACGCCGGCGTATGTAAAGCGATAGCCGCCGGAAATTATCCGAGAAAATTGTGTGAAAAACGGGCGGGATGTGGTATACTTGGGATATACTATGCCGGGAGGGGGAACAAGATGTACGACCCGAGCCGGACGGCCTGCTTCAGCGGGCACCGTCCGTCCAAGCTGCCCTGGGGCTACGACGAGAGCGACGAGCGCTGCCTGGCGCTAAAAAAGCTCATGTACGACGTCATCGAGGCGCTGAACGACACGGGCGTGACGCACTTCATCTGCGGCATGGCCCAGGGCTGCGATATATACTTCGCCGAGGCTGTGCTGGCGCTGCGCGACACGCGCCCGGGCGTGACGCTCGAGGCCGCCGTGCCCTGTCCCGGCCAGGCCGAGCACTGGCCGCTGGAGGAGGCGCTGCGCTATGAGCGCATACTCGGGCGCTGCGACAAGCGCACGCTCATAAGCCACAGCTACACGCGCTCTTGCATGATGCAGCGCAACCGCTATATGGTGCTCCACTCCGGCACCCTGATAGCCGCCTACGACGGCAGCCCCGGCGGGACGATGAACACCATCATCTTTGCCAAAAGGCAGGGGCTGACGGTGCTGGAGCTGCCGGTAGCCTGATAATCCCCCAAGCTGCGCTTTCGCTTTTAACATGTCAATTTACCGGGGCCGCTTCCCTTTGCCGTCGACAAGGGAAAGCGGCCCCGGTAATGCTTTGCGTTGTTGAGGAGGATTACCTCAGCGCGGCGGCGAGCTCGTCCGCGTTCTCACAGACCAGCACGACGGCGCTGTCGTCGGTCGTCAGCACCCTCGCGCGCGCCAGCAGGGCCTCGCCCTCCGGGTCGTAGGTGCGGAAGAGGCTGCGGCGGTTTTCTATGTGCCGCTCCAGCGACGCCCGGGCCTCGGCGAGGTCGGCGGGGTCCCTGAGCGCTATCACGGCTATCTCCTCGGGGCTGCCGGCCGTGGCGTAGGCCATGTAGTAGCCGCGCACCTTGGCGTAGTCGAGGTCTGAGAGGAAGCGGAAGAGCTCCGCGCCCGCGGCCTCGCCGCTTCCGCTGCTTACGGCGGTCATGTCGGGGAGGCCCTCGGCCTTCGCGGTAAGCTCCTCGCCGAGGGCGACGGGGTCGGTGGCGCCGACGCCCCCGCCGCAGGCGGCGAGGCTCAGGGCCAGCGCGAGGGCGAGCAGCAGCGCGCAGGGCTTTTTCATGCGCTCACCTCCGGTATGGCGTCAACGGTGAAGTCCCAGTCGAGGTCGGTGCCGGTGCTGCTGCCGGTATATACGTCGCCGAAGGCGTCGGAGATGGCCGAGTCAATGCGCTCATAGGCGACGTCGCCGACTACAGGCTCCTCGGGCTCCTCGTCGTAGTCGTTTATCACCACGCTCAGCAGCAGGCTGTTTTCCACTAGCTGCATGTTCCAGTCGACGTAGAGGTCGCGGCCCGCGGCCGCGCCGTACGCGCTGATGGCGTCGGAGAGGCGGTTATAGAGCTCGGAGGCCTCGTTCTGGGTCTCCTGGCTGTCGTCGCCGAGCAGGTAGTAGAGGCCGCGGGAGCCGCCCTCGTCGAGCGCGGAGCGCACTATGGCCGGCAGCTCGCAGAGGTCGGCGAGCGGCTCGGCGTTCTGATAGGCGTAGCAGTAGGCGAGGCCCACGGCGGCGGGGAAGAAGCCGCGGTCCCAGTCGTGGCCGTACTCGCACATGGCGTCGGTCATGTTGAAGTTGGCGTAGTCGCCGCGCCCGGCGTCGGAGTAGACGTCGACGTGGTACCACTCGCCGTCGTCGAGCCGGACCAGGTTCCAGCTGTGGTAGGAGTTGTGCACGACCTTGCAGTCCATGCCCAGCATCTGCATGAACAGGCGGAAGGTGGTGGCGTAGCCCACGCAGACGGCGGCGCGGTACTTGAGCACGCCGTAGGGATCGGCGCTGTACTCGCTGGCGGTGGGCACCAGCACGGTGACGCCGGCCTCGTGGCCGATGTTGGAGCACATCCAGTCGTAGACCGCCTTCTCCTTTTCGTAATCCGTCATGCCCTCGCCGATTATCCCGTCGAGCACGGCGGAGGCCAGCTCCAGCGTCTCGGCCTGCCTTTCGTCGAGCCCGGAGCTGTCGCCGGATATGTAGGCCTCGGAGATGGGCAGGGTGGAGCGTATGTAGTACTCGCCGCCCACGGCCACGTCGTCCTCCTGCGTGACGGTGTCGTCGCCCCCGAAGGCGGCGCTGAACTGGCCTTGTATCTCGGAGAGGGCGGCGTCCTGCTCGGATATGCGCCGCAGGGCCAGGGCGCCGAGGGTGCAGCTGGCGGAGACGCCGAGCACCAGCAGGAGGGATACGGCTATAAGCGCGATGCGCGTGCGGTTGGTGGTCTTGGTTTCCATAGATCGGGGTTTCCTTTCTGTGTGGTGAGGCTTAGACGCCGCGGCGGCGCTTATGTTCCCAAAAAAGCAGAAAACGCGCCCCGGGGCGGGAAAATACCCCGGGGCGCGGTGCGTTTCCGGCTCAGACGTCAAAGCGGGAGTAGCCCTCCCAGCAGTCCGGGCAATAGGGCTCGCCGTCCTTCAGGCGGGCGAAGGGCTCGGCGAAGCTCTCCCCGCAGCGGGCGCACTTCACGCTTTTGAATATCCTCGCCGTCTCGGGCAGCGGGCGCGCTGCCGGCATGGCGTCGAAGAGCTCGGCGGGCTCGCGGCCCTGGTAATAGGCGAAGCTCTCCTCGCGGCTCATGCCCGCCGGGCGCTCGCGCAGCACGAGGCGCACACTCCTGCCGCTTTTGCGTTCGTAGAAGCTGAAGGCCTGCTTGCCGGTCAGGTGGAAGAGCAGGTTGCCCTTGCCGGCGGTGCAGCCGAGCATGACCTGGATGGCGTCCACGCCGCAGGCGTCGTTCTCGCAGACGCAGCAGACCTCCTCGTCGGGGGAGAAGTCCAGTTTTAAGAGCTCGATGGCGTAGAGAGCGGCCTTGTAGCCAATGGTAAGGCCGCCGCACTCGTGCCCGTGGAAGGCCGCGCAGTCGGCCCAGGCAGCGTTTTTCATAGCTTACACCTCACATCTGTATCTCGGGGAAGGGCACTACCAGCGGTATGCCCATGTACTCGGCGACATGGACGTGCATCCGGTAGACCTCCTCAATGTTCTCGCTGGTCATCACCTCGCGCCCGCCGCAGGCGAAGACGCCGCCATCGCGTAGGAAGAGGAAGCGGTCGCAGTAGCGGACGGCGAGGTTGAGGTCGTGGAGCACCACGACGCAGGTTATGCCCCGCTCGCGGGCGAGCTCGCGCAGCAGCTTCATGGTCCCGTGCTGGTTGCGCGGGTCGAGGGAGCTGGTGGGCTCGTCGAGGAGCAGCAGCCTGGGCTGCTGGGCTATGGCGCGGGCGATGCTGACCTTCTGCCTCTCGCCGCCGGAGAGCTCGTCCACGCGCTTCATGGCGCAGCCGGCGAGCCCAAGGCGCTCGATGGCCTCGGAGGCTATGCGCTTGTCCTCCGCCGCGGCGTCCCAGCTGATGTAGGGCCGGCGGCCGAGCAGCACGGCGTCGAAGACGCTCACCGCCCCGCCGGGCGGGCTCTGCGGCACGTAGGCGCACTCGCGCGCGTGCTCGCGCCGCGTCATGGAAAAGAGGCTGCGGCCAGAGAGCAGCACGTCGCCGCTGCGGGGCGCGAGGATGCGGTCCATGCACTTTATGAGCGTGCTCTTGCCCGCGCCGTTGTTGCCCAGCACGGCGGTCATGGAGCCGTCGGGGGCGGTGAAGCCCACGCCGGAGAGTATGTCGCGCCCGGCGCTGTAGCCGAAGCTGATGCCGCGCACCTCAAGCATCGGAGCGGCCCCCCTTTCGCAGCAGCAGCCAGAGGAAGACCGGCGCGCCGAGGAAGCTCGTTATGGCGCCCACGGGCAGTATCACGGGGGCTATGAGCACGCGGCTGACAAGGTCGGCGAGTATCAGCAGCAGCGCCCCGCCCGCGGCGGAGCAGGGGAGGAGCCAGCGGTAGTCGTCGCCCACAAGGCGGCGCATGGCGTGCGGCGCCACGAGTCCGATGAAGCTGATGATGCCGACGAAGGAGACGGCCAGAGCGCTCGCCGCGGTGCAGACGGCCATGCTGACGAGGGCGACGGCCCTCACGTTGACGCCCAGGCTCTGCGCCGTGTCGCCGCCCGCGCCGAGGGCGTTGTAGTCCCAGCGGCGGGAGAGGAAGTATATGAGCGCGAGCGCCGTGACGGCGGCGAGTATGCCGAGCTCGCCCCAGTCCGTGCCGCCCAGGTCGCCGAAGGTCCAGAAGACCACCGCGCCGAGCTTGGTGTCGTCGGCGAAGTACTGCAAAAGCGTGCTGCCGCCGGTGAAGAGGCTGCGGAGCGCCACGCCCGCGAGTATGAGCGCGCCGGGGCCCAGGTCGCGCCTTAGACGCGAGATGGCCAGTATCACCGCCGTGGAGGCGCTGCCGCAGAGGAAGGCGCAGAGCGTGACTATATAGGGCTTGTCTATCTGCACGGCGTAGTCCCCGCCGGCCACGGCCCCGCCGCCGAAGACGATGATGCCAACGGCCGCGCCGAAGGCCGCGCCCTGGCTCACGCCCAGGGTGGAGGCGCTCGCGAGCGGGTTATTGAGCACGCACTGCATCACCGCGCCGGACATGCCCAGCGCCGCGCCCACGAGTATGGCCGCGGCGGCGCGGGGGAGGCGTATCTCATAGAGCACGCGCCGCGCCGTGCCGTCCCCGCCGCCGAAGAGGGCGGAGAGCAGCTCGCCCGGCGAGAGCCTTATCGAGCCCACGGCGCAGGAGACCAGCGCCGCGAGCAGCAGCAGTATTATCACGGCGAGCAGCGCAAGCGCCTTGCGCCGCTGCCCGGCCTCGTAGCCGGGCTGTCTGAGTTCAGCCTTCAAATAGATCTACCGTCCCGTAATAGGCCCCGTATGCGGCCAGCACCTCGAGATAATCGCCCTCGCCGAGGAAGAAATCAAAGATTTCCGCCGCCTTCGCCTCGAAATCCACGCCGGCGAAGGCCTCGGGGTAGAGCACGCCGCCGACAAAGTAGCAGTTGGCGAGGCTTATCTCCATGTTGTCGTAGTAGCTCGTCGAGCTGGGGTATTGATAGAGCCTGCCGCCCTCCACGGCGGAGAGGCCGGCGTAGTAGTCCGGGTGCGCGGCGAAGTCCTGGCGCACCAGCCCGACGCCGCCGGAGTCGAGGAAGATGTACTCGGGGTCCCAGGCGAGGATCTGCTCCTTGTCCACCGTGTAGGAGTCCCTGGCCTCCCCGGCGCCCGAGTCGGCGGGGTTGAGGGCCCTGACGCTGTCCATCACCGGGTCGTTGACCCGGACGCCCTCTATGCCGTGCGTGCCGCGGAAGGTGGCGGCGGCGGGCAGGGCGGTATGGAGCCCCGCCTCGGGAATGCCCGCCGTGAGCTCCGCGAGCTCATAGAAGCAGGCGTCGACGTAGGCGGAGAGCTCCTCCGCGCGCGCGGTCACGCCGCAGACCCCGGCCATTATGGAGAGCGAGCGCTCGAAGTCCTCGCCGAAGAGCGTGCCCTGCTCGAGAGCCAGGCAGGCTATGCCCGTCTCGCGCTGGAGGCTGTCGGCCACGTCGGCGGCCGCGGTGCAGAAAATTACGTCGGCGCCGGTCATGATGATGGCCTCGCTGTTGTAGCTGGTGCTGCCCATCGAGTCGGTGCCGACGACCGGCTTGTCCGCCCAGGCCTCCCGGGTCACATAGGCGTAGGCGGTGAGGGGCGTGACGTCGTCCCCGCTCATTCCGGAGAAGCCGGCGACCATGTCGGAAAGGCCCAGGTAGACCGCCATGCGCGGCGCGTTGCCCAGCACTACGATGGAGTCCACCTCAAGCGGGACCTCGACCACGCGGCCGAGCGAGTCCGTCACGGCGCGCGACTCTCCCGCGGAGGGCTCGGCTGGCGCTCCGCAGGAGCTGAGAGACATTGTCAATACCGCAATAATAGACAAAAAAAGTGCCTTTTTCACCCTTGTCAACCCCAAACTTTGTTGAAAACTCTGTTGACAATGATGATAACATAGTCCAAAACAACCTGCAAGCCCCCCGGGGGGATAGAAAATTTCCCCCCCGCCGCGCGGGCGCTATTTTGCCCTCAGCCGCTCGGCCAGCTCCGGCGAGGGCTCGGCGAGGATGGTGGCGTAGTCGGTGTAGACGACCTTGCCCGGCAGCGCGCCGGAGGGCTTCTTCACCCTCCTCACGCGGGTGTAGTCTACGGGCACCTTGCCGGCCGCGCGCCCTTCGGAGTAATAGGCGGCGAGGGAGGCGGCCTCGTTCAAGGTCGTCTCGTCGGGCTCCGCGTCGCCGCAGCGGACGATGACGTGGGAGCCGTGTACGCGCTGGGTGTGCAGCCACATATCGCTGCGGCGGGCAAGTCGGGTGGTGAGCTCGTCGTTCTCGGCGTTGTTGCGGCCCACGAGTATTTCCGTGCCGGTGGAGGAGATGAAGCGCAGCGGCCCGGCGGGACGCAGCTTTTTCCTGTCCCTTGGGGCCTTGAGAAGGCCCTGCGCGCTGAGCTCGGCACGGATTTCGCTCACGTCGCGCACGCTCTCCACGCGGCTGAGGGCGTCGAGGACGCTCTCGAGGTAGTCGAGCCGGCGCTCGCCGCTCTCTATGAGCTCGCGCAGGAAGCGCTCCGCCGTCTCGGCCTTGCGGTACTCCTTGTAGGCCTGGGCGGCGTTTTGCTGCGGCGTCTTGAGCGGGTCGAGCTCCACGGTGACGGTGGGGCAGCCCTCCGTGTAGTAGTCCTCGCACTCGAGGGTGCGCGCGCCCTTTTTCGCGCGCCAGAGGTTGGCGGTGATGAGGTCGCCGCGGCGGCGCAGCTCCTCGCGGCCGGCGCTCTTTTTGAGCTCCTCGCGCTGGGCGGCGAGCTTGCGCGCCTGCCGGTCGCGCAGCGTGCGCACGGTCTTGACCGTGTCGTGGGCCGCGCGGCGCAGCTGCTCGGCGCGGTCGTGCCGGCCGTAGAAGGCGTCCAGCAGCGCGCTCCAGCTCTCATATTCGCGGTTGTTGCCCAAAGCGCCGTACTGGGTGATGCGCATGAAGCTGAAGTCCTTCGCCTTGCCCTCGAGATCCAAAAGCGTGGGAGTGAGCTCGCCGTGGGCGACGCTCTCGGCGAGGGCGTCCATGGCCTCGCCCAGGCGCTCCCAGCCTCCGGCGCGGTGCGCCAGCTCGCGCGCTATGAGCGGAGAGAGGGCCGAGAAGGTGTCCAGCAGCCAGCCGGCGGGCTCCGCCCCGGCAGGGGCACCGTCCAGCAAATTCCTGCGCTGCTCGGAGCTGAGGACGAAGAAACAGGGCTTTTCCGGCCTCTGCGGGTACTTGTAGAGCATGCCCGGCAGCAGGCGGCGGTAGGCCGTCTCGCCGAAGTCCACGCGGCGCAGGCAGTCGATGATGCGCCCGTCCCCGTCGAGAAGGAGGATGTTGGCGGCCCTGCCCATGAGCTCGACCACGAGGCTGCGCGGGCACTCCACGCCCAGCTCGTCGCGCGCCGTGAGGGAGAGGGAGCAGACGCGCTCCCACTCGGGCTGGTTGACGGCGTCTATGCGCGCGCCGGTAAGGTGCTTGCGCAGGAGCATGCAGAACATGGGCGGCTTGTCCGGGTTTTCGTATTTTTCCTCGGTGAAATGCAGCCGCGCGCCGCTGCCAGCGGCGGATATGAGCAGCCGGCGCGAGCCGGAGCGGGTGTAGACCGTCAGCAGCAGGCTGTCGCGTGTGGGCTGCTGTATTTTATCGATGCGCGCGCCTGAAAGCGCCTGCGCGAGTTCGGCGCGCAGCGCGGCGAGGCTGACGGCGTCAAGCGGCATGGCTGTACCTCCAAAAGTCAGGGGGCGGGTCAGGGCCCGCCCCGGGAATCAATAGCTGAGTGATGTAACTATGGCCGCGAAGAGCTCGCTCACGCGCCCGTGCTCGCCGGCCAGGTACAGCCAGCCGAAGACCGCCTCGAGGGCGGTGGCGGCGTGGTATTCGGCCTTGCTGGCGCCGTGGGGGACGGAGTTCACGTGGCTGTTGCGGCCGCGCCTGTAGACGGCGTGCTCCTCCTCGGTGAGCAGCGGCAGGATGACGGCGGCGGCCCGGGCCTGGGCGGGGGCCTTTACTATACTCACCGCGGCGCGGTGGAGGTCCGCCGCCCTTACCTTGCCGCTCGCGGCCAGGTGGGTGCGCACCAGCAGCTCATAGACCGCGTCGCCCACGTGGGCGAGGGCGAGGGTGCTGAGGCCGTTCAGTTCCTCCCGCGTCATTCCTCGTCCTCCGGGGCGTCGGAGCCGAACTCGGCCTCAAGGCGGCTGCGCTCGGTTGGGGCGGTGCCGTTGATGAGCTGCATCTCCTGCCACTGCTGCTTGGTTATGAGCACCTGCCGGGGCTTGCTGCCCTCGAAGGGGCCGACGATGCCGAGCTCCTCCATCTGGTCGACGAGGCGCGCGGCGCGAGAATAGCCGAGCTTCAGCCGGCGCTGGAGCATGGAGACGCTGGCCTGCTTGGTGTCGAAGATGACGTCCACGGCCTGGGGCAGCAGCTCGTCGTAGTCGGCGAAGGCGTTATTGCCCTCGGTGGCGGAGTCAAAGCCGTCCTCATCCGCGCTCTTCTCGCCCTTCCTGGGCTTGTCCTTCTCCTGGGCGGCCTTTTCTATCTCGTAGAGGACCTCGTCGGAGTATTCGGCCTGGCTGGAGCTCTTGATGAAATCGATCACGTCTTCGCGCTCCTCATCGCTGACGAAGGCGCCCTGTACGCGCATGGGCTTGCCGCTGCCGAGCGGGGAGTAGAGCATGTCGCCCATGCCGATGAGCTTCTCCGCGCCGGAGGCGTCGAGGATGATGCGGCTCTCCATCGCGCTGGAGACGGCGAAGGCAATGCGGCTGGGGATGTTGGCCTTCATGAGGCCGGTTATCACGTCGGCGCTGGGCCTCTGCGTGGCGATGATGAGGTGCATACCGGCGGCGCGGCCCATCTGGGCGACGCGGCAGATGCTCTCCTCCACGTCCTTGCTGGCCACGAGCATGAGGTCGGCGAGCTCGTCGACGACTATGACGACCTGCGGCATGGTCTCGCCGCCGGCCTTCTTCTGGTGCGCGTTGTAGCCGGCGAGGTCGCGCACGCCGCACTCGGAGAACATGCGGTAGCGTTTGAGCATCTCCACCACGGCCCACTGGAGCGCGCCGGCGGCCTTCTTGGGGTCTGTGACCACGGGCACGTAGAGGTGGGGGATGCCGTTGTATATCCCGAGCTCGACCATTTTGGGGTCTATCATGATGAGCCTCACCTGCTCGGGCGTGGACTTGTAGAGGAGGCTCAAAAGCAGCGAGTTGAGGCAGACGCTCTTGCCGCTGCCGGTGGTGCCGGCTATCAGCATGTGCGGCAGCTTCGCTATATTGCCCACCACGCACCTGCCGGAGATGTCCTTGCCGATGGCGAAGGAGAGAGTGCTCTTGGCGTTCTGGAATTCGGCGGACTCTATCACCTCGCGCAGGTAGACTATCGAGACTATCTTGTTCGGCACCTCGATGCCGACAGTGCTGATCTTGTCCGGTATCGGCGCGATGCGCACGTTAATAACGCCCAGGTTGAGGGCGAGGTCGTTGGCGAGGTTGGTTATCTTGGTGAGCTTCACGCCCGCGTCGAGCTCGAGGTCGTATCGCGTGACCGTGGGGCCGCGCGTCGCGCCGACTATGCGCGCCGCCACGCCGAAGCTCTTGAGCGAGGCCTCCAGCCGCTCGCGGTTGAGCGCTATCTCGTCCCGGCCGTCGGGGGCGGCGGCGGAGGAGCGGCGCAAAAGGTCGATGGGCGGGAACTCGTAGCTCGGCGTCTCGCGCGCCGCGGCGTCGAGCTCGGCGGCCATCTGCTCGTTGACGGCGGGGTCGCTCTTCCTGGCGGGCCTGGCCGGCTCCGCCGCGGGCTGCTCTGCGAGCATCTCGCTCACCGTCTCGGCGACGGCGCTCTGGGTGAGGTCAGTGGGCTCGTTGTCGGGCGCGTCCGCGCTGTCGCCGCGCCGGACGCTCATGGGCTTGAAGCCGGTCATCTTCGGCTGCGGGGCGGGGCGCTCCACCTCGGGGCGGGGCTTATAGCTGTTGACGGGTATGGGCGTGGACCCGGCGCGCCTGTCGCGCTCGGGCTTTTTCGGCTCGGGGGGTGCGTACTCGCGGAAGCCCTCGTAGTCGTCGAACTCGTCCGGCTCGTCGTCCATGGGCACGTCGATGGAGACGTTCTCGCGGCGACGCCTGGGCTGCGCGGGGGCCTCGGCGGCCTTTTTGCCCTTGGCCTTCTTCGGCTCGGGCTCAGGCTCGGGCTCGTAGTCGTATTCGGCCCGGCCGCGGCCGCGCCAGCGCTCGACAAGGCTGGCGGGGGTTATCCTGCCTATGCACATACCCAGGGCGGCGAGCGCCACGATGAGCAGCGGTATGGCGCCGAAGACGCTGAACATCTTCTCCAGCGCCATGGAGAGCAGCCCGGCCAGCAGGCCGCCGCTCGCGAGCCGCTCGCCGCTCACGTAGAGCGTCTCGCACAGGCCGAGGAAGTCGCGGTCGAAGGCGAAGCCGTCGCCGGCAAAGAGCATGTGCGCCGCCGCGCCTATGACAAGGGGCAGCAGCATGGCGCTCGTCACGCGCAGCACCACGGGGCGGCCGCGGTGGGTTGCGAGTATGTAAGCGGAGATGAGCAGCGAAACGGGGAAGATGAAGTAGCCCCAGCCCAGCAGCCCCTTCAAAAAGCCGCAGAATACGTCGATGAAGAGGGCGTCAAGCTCAAAATAGCCGAGCAGGGAGAGTATGCCGAGCAGCGCGCAGACGACCGCCCCAACCTCGCGCCTGATGGGACGCGGGGCCCGGCTCCTGGCCGGAGCCTTGGAGCGCGTGCTCTGGCTGGCGGCGCTTTTCTTGCTGCCGGCGGGCTTTTTTGCCCCTCCGGAGGTGTTAGCCATAGTTGACCTCGCTTTCTCAGTAGCCGAGCGAGAGGACCAGCGTTACGATGCCGGCGGCCCAGCAGTAGTAGGTGAAGAAGCCAAAGTTGTTCTTCCTGGCGATGAGCTTCATGAGCGTTATGGCGGCGATGCCGCTGACCACGGCGGCGGCCATGCCGCAGAGATAGGCGGGCAGCAGCGATACGTCAAAGCCCTCCGTCACCGCGTCGGCGATGGAGAGTATGTTGGCGCCCAGCACGGCGGGGATGCTCAGCAGGAAGGAAAAGCGCATGGCGAACTGCCGGTCGAGGCCCGTCGCGATGCCGGCGGTTATGGTGGTGCCGGAGCGGGAAAGGCCGGGTATGGTGGCCACGCACTGGCAGCAGCCGATTATCAGCGCGTCGGTCATGCGCATATTGCGCTCCGTCTTGCGCCCCGGCGTCATGCGGTCGGAGACATAGAGCAGGCAGCCCGTGAGCAGGAAGGCCACACCGATGAACCAGGTCTGGTAGTAGAGCTCCTCCACGAGCCCGTTGATGGGCACAATCAGTACCAGCGGCAGCGTGGCGATGACCAGCATGAGGAAGAGCCGCGCCGCGCTCAGCGGCTCGGTGACGCGCTCCCCCGTGCGGGTGCGCCCGCCGCGCAGGACGATGAAAACCTCGCGCACGATGTCCCTGATGTCCGACCAGTAGCAGATAAAGATGCTCACCAGCGTGCCCAGGTGCAGCAGCACGTCGAAGAGCAGGTGCCCTTCGGTGCTCGTGTTGAGGTGGAAGAGGTTTTGCAGCACGCTCAGGTGCCCGGAGCTTGAGATGGGCAGGAACTCAGCCAGCCCCTGGATAATGCCAAGCAAAATGGCGGAACCGATAGTCAAGTCAGCGACCTCCCGGAAATAGTCATACCAAATTATAATACCACAAACCGCAAAGGATTACAAGCGCCGCCTTCCCGCCCCGGGGGCGGCTCAACGGCCTTCCCCTGAGGCGTCCTAACCAGCATCCGCAAATATGAAGCGCCGTACCGCTTGCAACCCATCCGCGGGGCTGATATAATCGCATCGGAGGTGTGCCGGATGTACCTGACCTATGAGCTTTGCCCCGCGCGGGAGCTATCGCCATATAAGACCTTCGAGTGCGGACAGTGCTTCCGCTGGAACGCGCTGGGGGAGGACGACTATCTCGGCGTCGCCGCGGGCCGCGCCGCGCGGGTGTTTTTGCGCGGGGAGACGGCCTGTATCGAGTGCGAGGAGGCCGACCTCGGCTTCTGGCGCGCCTACCTTGACATGGACACGGACTACGCCGCCGCGCGCGAGAGCGTCATGCGCGGCGAATACCTCACGGACTGTGCCCGCGTCGGCGAGGGGATACGCATCCTGCGCCAGGACAGGTGGGAGGCGCTGTGCTCCTTCATCATCTCTCAGTGCAACAACATCCCCCGGATAAAGTCCATTGTCGAGAAGCTCTGCGCCCTCTTCGGCGAGCCCTTTGAGACGCCCTGGGGCGAGAAATTCTCCTTCCCGGCGGCGGGCCGCGTGGCGCTGCTCGAGGAGCCCGAGCTCGCGCCGCTGCACGCGGGCTACCGCGCGCCCTACATAATCAACGCCGCCCGCGCCGTGGCCTCGGGCGATATGGACCTCGACTCCGCCGCCGGGATGGACGGCGACACGGCGC
Organism: uncultured Oscillospiraceae bacterium; assembly: GCA_944385805.1. Taxonomy (GTDB): domain Bacteria; phylum Bacillota; class Clostridia; order Oscillospirales; family Oscillospiraceae; genus Scatomorpha. Next base: position 3,187 of record CALWYR010000096.1, on the reverse strand, counting down.
GGCAGTACCTCAAGAGCCTCAGCGGCGTCGGCGACAAGGTCGCCAACTGCGCCGTCCTCTTCGGGCTGCACAGGCTCGACGCCTTCCCCGTCGACGTGTGGATAAAGCGCGCGCTAAAAGAGCACATGCCGCCGGACTTTGACCCCAAGTCCCTCGGCGAAAACGCCGGCCTCGCCCAGCAGTACATGTTCTTCGCCGAAAGGGAGAGGGCGAAAAACATAAAATGATCGGCGCGAAAAATTTTCCGCGCCGGCCTGCGGCCTCCGGGCGCTTGAGGTATTAACACAAAGTGCATTGACTTCTGAACCATCTATGATAAAATAATAAGAATCCTAGAGAGAGCTGAAACCAAAATTATTATACGGGGGTGCGTGTCATATGGACATTACCAATCACTATGCCGACCGCTTTGTGGGCGAAGGGCTGACCTTCGACGACGTGCTGCTGGTGCCGGCGGAGAGCAATGTGCTGCCGCCCGACGTGGATCTTTCCACCAACCTGACGAAGAAAATCCGCCTCAACATTCCCATCATGAGCGCCGCCATGGATACGGTCACCGAGTACCGCATGGCCATCGCGATAGCCCGCGAGGGCGGCATCGGCGTCATCCACAAGAGCATGCCTATAGACATGCAGGCCGAGCAGGTGGACATGGTCAAGCGCAGCGAAAACGGCGTCATAACCAACCCCTTCTACCTCGGGCCCGACAACACCCTCGGCGAGGCGGACGCCCTCATGGGCAAGTTCCGCATCTCCGGCGTGCCCATCGTGGACGAGGCGGGCAAGCTCATCGGCATCATCACGAACCGCGACCTCAAGTTTGAGGAGGACATGAGCCGCCCGATCCGCGACGTCATGACCGCCGCCGGCCTTGTCACCGGCCGTGAGGGCACCACCCTCGCCGAGGCGCGCGAGATTCTGCGCAAGCACAAGATTGAAAAGCTCCCCATAGTGGACGAGAGCTTCCACCTCAAGGGGCTTATAACCATAAAGGACATCGAAAAGGTGGTCAAGTACCCCAACTCCGCCAAGGACAGGCACGGCCGCCTGCTCTGCGCCGCGGCGATAGGCGTTACCAACGACATACTCGACCGCGCGGGCGCGCTGGTCGACGCCGGCGTCGACGCGCTGGTGCTCGACTCCGCCCACGGCCACAGCGCCAACATCATGCGCTGCGTCGCCCTCGTCAAGGAGCACTTCCCCGAGGTCGGCCTCATCGCCGGCAACGTCGCCACCGCCGAGGGCACCGAGGCCCTCATCAAGGCCGGCGCGGACTGCGTCAAGGTCGGCATAGGCCCCGGCTCCATCTGCACCACCCGCGTGGTCAGCGGCATCGGCGTGCCGCAGATAACCGCGATACTGCAGAGCGCCGAGATGGCCGACAAATACGGCGTTCCCATCATCGCCGACGGCGGCATCAAGTACTCCGGCGACATAGTCAAGGCCATCGCCGCCGGCGGCAGCGTGGTCATGATGGGCTCCATGCTCGCCGGCTGCGAGGAGAGCCCCGGCGAGAGCGAGATCTTCCAGGGCCGCCAGTTCAAGGTCTACCGCGGCATGGGCTCGCTGGGCGCGATGCAGAAGGGCAGCGGCGACCGCTACTTCCAGTCCGGCACCAAGAAGTACGTCCCCGAGGGCGTCGAGGGCCGCGTGCCCTACAAGGGAGCCGTCAGCGACACCATTTATCAGATGATGGGCGGCCTGCGCTCCGGCATGGGCTACTGCGGCGTGCGCGACATCTCCGAGCTGCGCACGAAGACCAAATTCGTCCGCATAACCGGCGCGGGCCTCAAGGAGAGCCACCCGCACGACATCTACATCACCAAGGAAGCCCCGAACTACTCTACGCATAATCAGGACTAATCCGGCCGAAATGCCCCGGAGGGGCGAGGCTTGAGCCAAAGGAGGGCAGCTATGGACGACAAGATAAAGACCCTGCGGGACTGGATCGCGGGGAGCGGCAACATCGTCTTCTTCGGCGGCGCGGGCGTGTCCACCGAGAGCGGCATACCGGATTTCCGCAGCGTGGACGGGCTCTACAACCAGCAGTGGCGCTATCCGCCCGAGACCATCCTCTCCGCCACCTTCTTTGAGCGCGACCCGGAGGAATACTACCGCTTCCACCACGCGAAGCTCGTCGTGGACGGCGCGAAGCCCAACCGGGCTCATCTGCGCCTCTCCGAGCTCGAGCGCGAGGGCAAGCTCAGGGCCGTCGTCACTCAGAACATAGACGGCCTCCACCAGGCCGCGGGCAGCAAAAACGTCCTCGAGCTGCACGGCAGCATCCTGCGCGCCTACTGCACGCGCTGCCGCGCGCCCTACCCGGCGGAGAAAATGAACCACTGCGAGGGCGTCCCGCGCTGCCCCGAGTGCGGCGGCATCGTCCGCCCGGACATCGTGCTCTATGAGGAGATGCTCGACCAGGACGTGCTGCAAAAGGCTGTCCGCTATATCCGCGGCGCCGAGGTGCTCATTGTCGGCGGCACCTCGCTGGGCGTATACCCGGCGGCGGGGCTCATAAACTACTACGAGGGGGACAAGCTCGCGCTTGTGAACCTCTCCGACACGCCCTACGACAGGTACGCCAACCTTGTTATCCACGAGAAGATAGGCGAGGTGTTTTCCCAGGTATGAACCGCATAGACGTGCTCGGCGTCGGCTTCGACGACCTCACGATGGACGAGGCCGTGGAGAGGGCGCTGGGCCTGATAGAAGAGAGGCGGGCGGTGTACGCCTGCACTCCCAACCCGGAAATAGTAATGGCAGCGAGGGAGAACTCCTCCCTCGCCGCCGCTTTGCAAGGGGCGCAGCTTGTCCTCGCCGACGGCGTCGGCGTCACCAAGGCCGCGCAGCTGCTGGGCACGCCCCTGAAGGGGCGCGTCCCCGGCATAGACTTTGCCCAGGGCCTTATCGCCCGTCTCGCTGAGCGGGGCGGGAGCGTCTACCTCTTCGGTGCGAAGCCCGGCGTGGCCGGGGCGGCGGCGGAGAAGCTGTCGGAGGCCTTTCCCGGCATAGTCATCGCCGGGACGGACGACGGCTATTTTACCGACGACAAGCCCATAATTGAGAAGATAAACGCCGCCGCGCCGGACTTCCTCATGGTCTGCCTCGGCTCGCCAAAGCAGGAGCTCTGGATGGCGGAGCGCGCGGGCAAAATAAGCTGCGGCCTAATGGCCGGGCTGGGCGG
>CALWYR010000095.1 GCA_944385805.1 uncultured Oscillospiraceae bacterium | reverse complement strand
ACCGCACGCTCTCTGACCGCGTCCGCGACCTTGAGTATCAGATCGACCAGAAGGAGCGCGAGATAGAGACGCTCTGCCTCAAGCTCCTGCTCCAGCAGCAGCCTGTGGCCAGCGACCTGCGCCTCATCTCCGCCGCGCTGAAGATGATAACCGACATGGAGCGCATCGGCGACCAGGCCCTCGACATCTCCGACACCGCCGGCTTCATGGGCCCGCTCGCCCCGGAGGACTCCGGCCTGCTCGGCGACCTCGCCCGCTGCGTCATCGGCATGGTCACCGACAGCGTCGACGCCTTCGTGCGCCAGGACCGCGACTTCGCTCTCGCCGTGGTGCGCCGCGACGACGAGGCCGACGCCCTCTTCGACCAGATAAAGAAGGGCATCATCACCCGCCTGGCCAGCAACCCGGGCGAGGGCGAGTATTCCCTCGACCTCCTCATGATAGCCAAGTACCTCGAGCGCATCGGCGACCACGCGACGAACATCGCCGAGTGGGTCGAGTTCGCCGAGACCGGCCTCTACAAGGGCGGAGAGATTATCTGAGCACAAGCATCAGGCGCAGCCAGCGGGCGGGCATCCACCCGCCGGCTGCGTGTTGTCATAAACGGGAGGAAATGTAATGATATATTGCGTAGAGGACGACGCGGCCATCCGCGACATAGAGGTCTATGCCCTGCGCTCCACCGGCTTTGAGGCCGAGGGCTGCGAAAACGGCTCCGAGCTTTTCGAGGCCATCAAAAAGCGTCTGCCCGAGCTGATAATCCTCGACGTGATGCTGCCCGGCGAGGACGGGCTGGAGATATTGAAGCGGATACGCTTCTCCGCGCTCACGCGCTCCATCCCCGTCATCATGGCCACGGCGCGCGGCGAGGAGTACGACAAGATAACCGGGCTCGACTCCGGCGCGGACGACTACCTCGTCAAGCCCTTTGGCATGATGGAGATGGTCTCCCGCGTGCGCGCCGTGCTGCGCCGCTCCGGCTCCGCCGAGAGCGCCCGCGAGAGCGGCCCGCTCACTCTGGGCCCGCTCTCCCTCGACCCCGCCGCCCACACCGTCAGCGCCAACGGCGAGAGCGTCGCGCTCACGCTCAAGGAGTTTGAGCTCCTGCGCACGATGATGGCCAAGCCCGGCGTGGTCTTCACCCGCGACCGCCTGCTCAGCGAGGTCTGGGGCACCGACTACGACGGCGAGACGCGCACGGTCGACGTCCACATCCGCACCCTGCGCCAGAAGCTGGGCGAGGCCGGCGCGCTGATAGGCACAGTCCGCGGCGTCGGCTACCGCATGGAGGCCCAGCCGTGACAAGGCGCATATTCCGCAGCGTGTTCCTCGCCAGCCTCATCGTCTTCCTGGCCGGGCTGGCCCTGGTCGTGGGCACGATGTACAACTACTTCTCCGGCCAGCAGTCGGAGCAGCTGAAGGTGGAGGCGCGCCTGGCCGCGCACGCGGTTGAAGCGCAGGGGCTCGACTATCTGGAGAGCCTTGAAGAGAGCGAGATACGCCTCACCTGGATAGACGCCGACGGCACCGTGATATACGACACCGACGCCGAGGCCGGCGAGATGGAGAACCATGCCCAGCGCGAGGAGTTCCGCGAGGCCCTGCAATACGGCTCCGGCGACGGGGAGCGCACCAGCACCACCCTGGCCGAGAAGACGGTATACTACGCCCTGCGCCTTACGGACGGCACCGTGCTGCGCACAGCCGAGTCGCACTATACCCTGCCGACCCTGATAATGAACATCATCCAGCCGCTGGCCCTGATACTCGTGCTGGCGCTGCTGCTCTCCGGCTGGCTGGCCAGCCGCCTGGCCAAGCGCATAGTCGGCCCGCTCAACGCCATAGACCTGGACAAGCCGCTGGCCAACGACGTCTACGACGAGCTCAGCCCCCTGCTCACCCGCGTGGAGCAGCAGCAGCGGCAGATAAGCTCCCAGCTCGAGGAGCTGCGCCGCCGCAAGGACGAGTTCGCCGCCATCACCCGGTCCATGAGCGAGGGCCTCATCCTGCTCGACAGCCAGGGCCTGGTCATGAGCATCAACGCCAGCGCCAAGGCCATCTTCGGCACCAACGGCGACAGCGAGGGCCGCGACGTGCTCACCATCGACCGCAGCCCCGAGCTGCGCGAGCTGCTCCAGAAGAGCGCCGGCGGCGAGCGCAGCGAGTGCTATATAAGCCGCGGCGAGCGCGAATACATGCTCACCGCCAGCCCCGTCAACGCCGGCGAGGGGCGCGGCACCGTGCTCCTGGCCGTGGACGTGACCGAGAAGCTGCGCGCCGAGCGCCTGCGCCGCGAGTTCACCGCCAACGTCTCCCACGAGCTCAAGACCCCGCTGCACTCCATCATGGGCGCGGCGGAGCTCCTGCAGAGCGGGCTGGTAAAGCCCGAGGACTATGAGCGCTTCCTCAACCGCATCCGCAGCGAGGCCGCGCGGCTGGTGGAGCTGGTGCAGGACGTCATAAACCTCTCCCGCATAGACGAGGGCGAGGAGTTCCCGCGCGAGGACACCGACCTCTACACGCTCTCCGGCGAGGTGGTCATGGCCCTCGAGACCGAGGCCGCCAACCGCGAGGTCGCGCTCAGCCTCAGCGGCGGGCACGAGACGGTCTGCGGCGTGCGCCAGCTGCTCTGGGAGATAATCTGGAACCTGGCCGACAACGCCGTCAAATACTCAAAGCCCGGCGGCAAGGCCAACATAGACGTCTCCAGGACGCCCGACGGCCGCGTGCGCGTCACCGTCAGCGACGACGGCGTCGGTATCCCTCGCGAGGCGCAGGAGCGCGTCTTCGAGCGCTTCTACCGCGTGGACAAGAGCCACAGCCGCGAGACCGGAGGCACCGGCCTGGGCCTCTCGATAGTAAAGCACGCCGCGCAGTACCACAACGCCGAGATTTCGCTCGAGAGCGAGCCCGGCAGGGGCACGTCCATCAGCGTCACCTTCTGAGCGGCTTCGCGAGCCCGTAATAAATGCCTGAGGGGCGCTTTCCCAAGCAAGGGAAAGCGCCCCTCTTTTCAGGCGGTATTGAAGCGGGCCGGGGCTAGTAGAGCCTGTAGCGCACCGGCTTCGGCCGGTATCTGACGCCGGAGACGAGCCCCATGGCCATGAACATACTGGCGACGGAGCTGCCGCCGTAGCTGAAGAAGGGCAGGGTGATGCCGACGACCGGGGCGATGCCTATGCACATGCCGACGTTCTCGAAGGTCTGGAACACCACGCTGGCGGCGACGCCGAAGCAGACGAGGGCGCAGGTGTTGTCGCCCGAGCGGAGGCCCACATGCACGCAGCGGACAACTATCGCGGTCAGCAGCAGCAGCACGAGGCAGCAGCCGATGAAGCCGAACTCCTCGCCGATGACGGAGAAGATGAAGTCCGTGTGCTGGCTGGGCACCGCGCCGGCCTGGGTCTGTGTGCCCTCGCCGTAGCCCGTGCCGTAGATCTGGCCGGAGCCGATGGCGATCTCCGCCTGGTGCGGCTGCCAGTTGACGCCGTTGTTCAGCGGGTCTATGTCCGGGTTGTAGGGCGCGAGGATGCGGTTCTTCTGATAGTCCTCGAGGAAGTAGGTCCAGGCCAGCGGCACCATGGCCGCGATGGCCGCGAAGCCTATCATGAACCAGTATATCCGCACGCCCGCCATGAACATCATCACCGCGAAGATGAAGAAGTACACCAGCGCGCTGCCGAGGTCGCTGGCCGTGACGATAATGACGCCGAACATGAGGATGAAGTGCCCGGCGAGCTGCGCGATGGAGGCGAAGCTGTTGAGGTCGCGCCGCGTCTTGAGGTAGACGAGGTGCTTGGCCATGACGACGATGAAGGCCAGCTTTATAATCTCCGTGGGCTGTATGCCGATGCCGGCGAAGCGCAGCCAGCCGTTGTTGCCGGTGGTCTCGTCGCCCTCGCCGAAGAATATGAGCAGCACAAAAAGCGCGGCGCTGGCCGCGTAGAGCCACTTCCAGTGCTGCGCGAAGATGTCAAGGTCGATGAGCGTGATGACCACATAGGCGGCGACGCCGATGCCGATGCCCAGCAGCTGCACGATGATGTAGCGCGCCGGGCCGGTGGAGAAGTGCTGCGTGGCGCTGGAGATGGCCACGAGGCCGAAAAGCGCGCATGTCAGGCTCAGCGCGAACAGCAGCATGTCCGCGCGCCGGAAGAACTCTTTTATTTGGGGCAGGAATTGCTTCGTATCCGCCACCTCGCTTTGCAGGGGAATAAAATCATAGTATTATATCACGTCTTTTGCCTTTACGCAACGGACTGCTTGGTGTATAATAGAGCGAATTAACTCAACGGGAGATTTTCCATGGAGATTATCACAAATACGGAGCGCGAGACCGAGGAGGCCGGGGCGGCCTTCGCCGCCAAAATACCCGACGGCACGGTGGTCGCGATGTACGGCGAGCTGGGCGCGGGCAAGACCGCCTGTGTGCGCGGCATGGCCCGGGGCAGGGGGCTCGACTGCCGCGTGAGCAGCCCGACCTTTACGATAGTCAACGAATACCTGGGCGCGCGCACGCTGCTGCACTTTGACATGTACCGGCTCGGCAGCGCCGACGAGCTATGGGACATCGGCTGGGACGACTACCTCGAGCGCGGCGCGGTCTGCGCCGTGGAGTGGGGCGAGAACGTCGCCGGGGCCTTCAGCGGCGACGAGATAAGCGTGCGCATAGAAAAGCTCGGCGAGAGCGGGCGGCGCATCACCATAGAGGGAGGCGGGTTTTAATGCTGATACTGGGTATAGAGTCCTCCGCGAAGGCCGCGAGCGCGGCCCTCGTGCGCGACGGCGCGCTTGTCGGCCAGTACTTCCAGTGCTCCGGCCTCACCCACAGCGCCACGCTGCTGCCCATGGCAGAGCAGCTGCTCGCCTCCACGGGGACGGAGAAGTCCGCCCTCGACGCCGTCGCCGTGGCCCGCGGGCCCGGCAGCTTCACCGGCGTGCGCATCGGCGTCGCGGCGGTCAAGGGCCTCTGCTGGGCGCTGGAGAAGCCCGCGATAGGCGTCTCCACGCTGGAGGCCATGGCCTGGAACGGGGTGAACCGCGGCGAGGGCGCGCTCGTCTGCTGCTGCATGGACGCCCGCCGCAGCCAGGTCTACAACGCGCTCTTCGTCATTAAGGACGGAAAGCCCGAGCGGCTTGTTCCCGACCGCGCCGTATCCCTGGCCGAGCTGGCCGAGGATCTGGCCAAGCGGGGCGAGGCGCCCTTCCTCACCGGCGACGGGGCCGCGCTCGTGAGCGAGTACCTCGGCGACCGCGCCATGAGGCACACAGTCGCCTCCGGCCCGCTCCTGCACCAGAGCGCATGGGGCGTCTGCATGGCCGCGCTTGACAAGCAGCCCGAGAGCGCCGGCGCGCTCCTGCCCGCCTACCTGCGCCTTTCGCAGGCCGAGCGCGAGCGCCAGGCGAGAATGAAAAGCGAATAAACCACTAAAATAAAGAAGGGGACTTTAAAATGAGCAACCTGCACGTATTTGACCACCCGCTTATCCAGCACAAGCTGAGCATCCTGCGCGACAAGGACACCAGCAGCAAGGTCTTCCGCGAGCTCGTCGGCGAGATAGCCATGCTGATGTGCTACGAGGCCACCCGCGACCTCCCGCTGGAGGAGGTTGAGGTCGAGACCCCCGTCGCCGTCGCCCACTGCCGCCGCATAGCCGGCAAGAAGCTGGCCGTCGTCCCCATCCTCCGCGCCGGGCTCGGCATGGTCGAGGGCATGGTGGCCATGATGCCCGGCGTCAAGGTCGGCCACGTCGGCCTCTACCGCGATCCCGAGACGCTCGAGCCGGTCAAGTATTACTTCAAGATGCCGCCCGACATCGCCGAGCGCGACGCGATAATCGTCGACCCCATGCTCGCCACCGGCGGCAGCGCCGCCGCCGCGGCCCAGTTCCTCAAGGAGGCCGGCGTCAAGCACATCAAGCTCATGAGCATCATCGGCGCCCCCGAGGGCGTGGAGCGCATGCACGCCGAGCACCCTGACGTCGACATCTACCTCGCCGCGCTGGACGACCACCTCAACGAGCACGGCTATATAGTCCCCGGCCTCGGCGACGCCGGCGACCGCATCTTCGGTACCAAGTAAACGCGGCGCTCGCCTTTGCCGCCTTTATACCGCGAACTGAGGGGCGCTTTCTTTTGGCTTGCAAAAGAAAGCGCCCCTCGGATTAATAAGCCCGCTTCAGATAAGCCCCCGCGGCCCGGCCGGGGCGGGGTCACGCCTGCTCAAACTCTTCCCTGCCGGCCCCGCAGAGCGGGCAGACCCAGTCGTCGGGCAGGTCAAGAAAGCTCGTCCCCTCGGGCAGGCCCAGCTCCAGCGGGGAGCTCTCCTCATCGTAAACGTAGCCGCACAGTCCGCAGACATACTTCATGGCACATACTCCTTTCCCATATATTGCAGTTGTTAATTTAACAACTTATCCCCTCGTTAAAACGGGCCCCGCCGATACTGTACGGGGCCCGGGAGCTTGTCAGCCCTGGTCGTGGTTCGCGCCGTGGCAGCCGCAGTGGTCCTCGCCGTGGTGGCCGCAGTGATCCCCGTGCTCGCCGTCGTGGTGGTCGCAGTTGGGGTTGGGGTTATAGGCGAGGCTGCCGTTGAGCAGGGCCTCAACCGCGAAGTCGGCGAGGCCGGTGATGCCGCCGAAGACACGCACGCCGCACATGCCGAGCGCGTTGACCGCGCCGGGCCCGATGCCGCCGCAGATGAGGGTGTCCACGCCGTGCCTGGCGAGGAAGGCGGCGAGCGCCTCGTGGCCCGCGCCGGCGGTGTCCACGACCTCGCTGGAGACGACCTTGCCGTCCTCGACGGTGTAGAGCTTGAAGCGCTCGGTGTGACCGAAGTGCTGGAAAATCATTTCATTCTCGTCGTAGGTGACTGCTACTTTCATGTTTATCCTCCTGTGCGCGGGGCGCAAAATAGTTACTGTGTTAATTAAAGACCCTTTGGCGCAATAAGTCAAGAGTAAAATAGTATTTGGCAAGAAGGAATAGACAAATTGCCGGATACAATGATATAATAACTTTCTCAGGGAGGTGAGACGGTGGTCTACAGCGATATTATCGAGACAATCGCGCCGGAGAAGACGCTCATGGAGACGCTCAACGAGCTCCTGAGCCTGGACATAGGCGGCTTTTCGCTGGGCAACATCCTGGCTGCAGCGCTGATTTTCCTTGTCTGCCTCGTGGTGATAAAGCTCTGCGTGCGGCTCACGCGCCGCGCGCTGGAGAAGACCCGCCTTGACGAAGCGGTCAGGCGCGCCGTCGTCAGCGTCGAGCGCATAGTCCTCTGGGTCGCGGCCCTGCTGATGATAATGGGCAAGCTCAACATCTCCACCACCTCGCTGGTCGCGCTCGTCAGCGTGGCCGGCCTGGCGCTGAGCCTCTCGCTTCAGAACACGCTCTCCAACGTCTTCGCGGGCGTGACGCTGCTTGTGACGCGGCCGTTCGCCGCGGGCGACTTCATCGAGACGGGCACGACGAGCGGCACGGTGCTGCGCACGGGCCTCTTCTACGTCACGCTCAAGACCTTCGACCACAAGGAGATACACGTCCCAAACAGCGACATCGCCGCAAGCCGCCTCACAAATTACACGGCGGAGCCGGAGCGGCGCGTCGATCTCAGCTTCGGCCTCGAGTACAGCTGCAAGGCCGACGAGGTGAGGCGCGCCCTGCTCGCCGCCGCGGCGGAGAACGGCAAGGTGCTCCGCGAGCCCGCCCCCGAGGTGGTCGTCAACGCCTACCTCGCCAGCAGCGTGCAGTACACCCTGCGCTGCTGGGCCCTCACCGCCGACTACTGGGACGTCTATTACGCGCTCAATGAGAGCGCCAGGCGGCACCTGGAGGCCGCCGGGCTGAGTCTGGCCTTCGACCGGCTGGATGTGAGGCTGGTGAAGGATTGATTTTTCAAGCATCCTTTCGACCTGAAGCTGCTGCTTCTCTTTGAGGGCTCTCAAGCTCCAGCCTCCGGAGGCGCTTTCTTTTG
>CALWYR010000094.1 GCA_944385805.1 uncultured Oscillospiraceae bacterium | reverse complement strand
ATGCTCGTGACGATGGCGGGCAGCCATATCTTCGGGTTGCGGACTATGTTGCCCATCTGGAGCATGCTGGTGCCGAGGCCCTGGCTGACGAGGCCGCCCCAGCGGTTTTCGCGGAAGCTCATGACGGCGAAGCCGACCATGTTCGCGCAGCAGCCCGCGACCGCCGCGCCGCCCGCGAGGCCCACCAGCCCGAAGCTGTGGCAAATAGCGGCGGAGGAGATGGGCAGCGTCAGCGCGATGCCTACGAGGGCGGAGACTATCATGCCCATCCAGAAGGGCTGCAGCTTCGTCGCCTCGACTATGAGCGTGCCGACGTAGTTCGCCGCCGTGCCTATCGGCGGGGCGATCAGCGCGGCGAGGGCCACGCCGACGAAGATGGTGACGAGCGGCGTCACGAGGACGTCTATGGGCGTCTCCTTGCTGACGGCCTTGCCTATCTCCGCTGCGATTATCGCGACGAAGAGTACGGCCAGCGGCCCGCCCGCGCCGCCGAGGTCGTTCGAGGCCCAGCCGACGGCGGTCAGGGAGAAGAGCACCAGCGGCGGGCACTTGAGCGCCCAGCCTATGGCGACGGCCATCGCCGGGCCGCTCATGGCGCTGGCGTAGCCGCCGACCGTCGAGAATATCTCCACGCCCGTCTGCGAGCCGAGAGTGTTGAGGATAGTGCCTATGAGCAGCGAGCAGAAGAGGCCCTGCGCCATCGCGCCCAGCGCGTCTATGCCGTAGCGCTTGAGGGATATCTCGATGTCCTTGCGCTTGAGGAAGGCCTTGACCTTGGACATAAAAACCACCGTCCCGAGTTACTGACTTTACAGGTGTCTTGACACCTGTCTGCTTCAGTCTACAACGCGCGGGTGCAGATGTCAAGGGTGGATAGACTTTTAACGATGCCGCGCGCCTGCCGCGGCGGAGGGTTTATGATAATTTTTTCAGCTTGTGAACACGCCATAGACGCAATATGTTGTGGAACTATGTCATTTGACACCACAAATTGTAGTAATTTTTGCTTTTTTGTAATAATTATGTCCACTTTGTTACATAATGTATCCGTTTTTTTGCTTGAATCTTACGTTCCCAACAAGTATGATTAAGTTACGAAATTATTTTATGTAACCCAGGGGATGTGAGAGATGTACAAGGCCAGACATGTTAAAAGCGCGCGCAGGCGTCTCACGCTGCCCATGCTCGTGCTGATAGCGGCGGTGTTCGTCGGCATCCTTGTCTTCCCCACCTCGGCCTCCGGTTCGGCCAGCGAGCCCGACGCCGTCTCGGGAGCGCGCAGCGCGATGAGCTCCAGCTCCTCGGGGATATACAGCGTAATCCCCTCGGCCCAGCACGGCGGGAGCGTGCTTCCCTGCGTAACGGACGCGGCCGCGGGCAAGCTGATAACCTTCAGCGTCGCCCCGGACAAGGGTTTTGAGACCGCCTCTGTCAGCGTGATAACCGCGGGCGGAGCTCTCGTAGAGGTGCTGAGGGTGCAGGGAGAGAGCTACAAGTTCGTCATGCCCGCCCAGGGCGTCATCATCGATGTCGCCTTCCAGTACGCGCGCGAGAGCGCCTGAGAAAAATGAAGCAGCCCGGCCCCCATTGGGGGCCGGGCCTTTTTATGTTATTTCGTTATGTCAAGTCCGTAAACTTATTATGTAACTTATCGGTAGATTGTGAAATCCGTAAAGCTGTCCGCTCCGCCGGCGATAGTGCCGGTGGTGGAGTAGAAGCCGCTCTGTATGGAGTGCGTGAGGATGTTGACATTGCTCTCCGTAACGGGCTCGGAGTAGGGGTTGAGCAGCTCGTTGACCATGTCCAGCCACTCGTCAATGTTGATGGAGACGTAGCTGTAGCCCTTGATGGCGTCGTTGTAGTCGGCGGGCATGGTGTAGAACTGGATGTTCTCGCTCTTGCACTGGAGGAACTGGCGGGCAAAAAAGGCGATGTTGCTCGCGTCGAGGTTGGTGAAGACGTACTGCTCGAATATCTCAATGAACTCGCCCAGCTTAGGGATGTTGCCGAGGCTGAGGAACTGGCCGGCGATGCTCATGAGGAAGTCCTGCTGCGTGCCTATGCGGCCGATGTCCGCGGTGGCATAGCCGGAGCGGAAGCGCATGACGCCCACGGCCTGCTCGCCCGTGAGGTGCTGCATACCGGCGGGGATGCTTATCTGCAGGCCCTGGGAGGGGTCCGTGTAGTACATGTCCACGGGCACGTCGTAGTCCACGCCGCCGATGGCGTCGATGAGCTTGACGAAGGCCTCCAGGTCGACCGCCGCGTAGACGTCGACGTCGAAGCCCATGATGTCGCGCAGGCCCTCGCGCAGGCGGTCGATGCCGGCCTGCATCTTCTCCTCCTCCGTCGCCGAGCTCGAGCAGCTGTTGCGGCCGCGCAGCACGAGCTCGTTTATCTTCTTGGTGCCGCCGGAGATGTTCATCAGCGTGTCGCGGGGGATGCTGACTACGCTTATCGTGTGCTTGGCGGTGTCCATGGCGCCGACCATGATGGTGTCGGTGTGATAGGCAACCTGGTCGAAGCCAACGACGAGGAAGGTATACATGTTGGGGTTGGAGCTGACGGGCGCGCCCTCATTGGGGTCCTCCGTGGGCTCTACGGTCTCGGCGGGGGCCTCGCTCTCGTCGGGCACTGGTGTCTCGGCGTCCGGCTTCACGAGCCCGGGGCGCTCAAACGCCGCGGGCTTCTCCCAGAGCGCGTAGCCCACCACGCACAGCGCCAGCAGGCAGACTATGGCCCCGACTATGGCCGCGGCGCGCCTGCCCGCGCCGGGGCGCTTCTTCCCGGCCGGACGCTCCGCGGCCCTCTCCGCGCTGCTTACGGGCTCCTGACGCTTATTTCCGGGCGCAGCGTGCCCACCGCGCCTGTTACCGTTCAACTTCATCCTGGCTCTACCTCTTTACAAAGTGATTGCTGCTTAGACGCAAATACCACGCGCCAAGTTCCGCGCGTGGTGAACATAATACCACAAACTTATTAACAAGTCTACTGTAATAACTATAAGTTTACAAATTACTTTCCCCGCCGGCGTTGTGTACGTCCGCTGCCCCGCCGCGGAAAAGCCGGGGAACCCCTTTTGCCGGGCAAAAGGGGTTCCCCCGGCTGCGGGCCGGTATTCGGCGGGGGCTCAGATCCGGGCGTGGGTGAAGGTGTCCCAGCTGCGGTGCATGTAGGTTTCGAGGGCGATGGGCTCGCCTATGTATTTTTTGTCGCGGCCGTCGGCGAGGAACTCGTCGAGGAACTTCTTCCGGCCCGTGGTATGGACCACGGGTATGCCGCTCCTGTCCGAGGTCTCGCGCAGTATCTCATAGCCCTGCCGCAGGTCGTCCGCGGAGGCGTAGTTGAGAAGGTTGGAGTTGTTGACAAAGCCGGTGACGCGCTGCCGCGCGAAGCCCTCAAGCTCGCCCATGAGCTTGAGTATCTTCTCCGGCGTCTCGCAGGCCGGGCGGAAGACGTTGACGATGTCATAGACCTCGAGGCTGCCCGCGGGCAGGGCGGCGAAGTCCTGATGGTAGCGCGCGAGGGAGAGCGCGCCAGCCTGGTCGCCGCCGACGTCGAAGACGACGAGGTCCCAGTCGCTGTCGAAGGCCGAGGCCACGGCGGCTGGCATGTTCGTCTGCGTGACGCCCTTGCCCACGAAGGTGGGCGAGACGATGTCGACGCGTTTTTCCGTCAGCAGGTCCATGTGGTCGGACATGCGGAAGTAGTCGTTGATGCGGTCGAGGTCGACCACCAGCGTGCGCCTTCCCTCTCCCGAGGCGCGCACGGCCATGTTCATGGCGAGCTCGGTCTTGCCCGAGCAGTAGCTGCCGATGAGTATGATAACCTTTTTCATTGCGTTTCCTCCCCGCCTTCCGGCAGGAGCCCGGCGAGGGCCAGGAATTCCTCCAGGCAGAAGCCGTGCTCCATGATATATCCCGCGCACTCCGTGCCCACATAGCGGAAGTGCCAGGGCTCCCAGACTATGCCTGTGACGCCGCTCTTCTCCGGCGGATAACGCTGGATAAAGCCGTATTCGGCGCAGTGTTCGAGCAGCCACTGATACTCCGGCTGCCCGGCGAAGCCCTCGTCGAGGACGTTGTAGGTGTCGGTGATGAGGTCGACCGAGAGCCCCAGCTCGTGCTCGCTCGTACCCGGGCGGGCGACGACGGTCGCGCCAATCTCCTCGGCCTCCTCGCGGGAGTAGCCCTCGAGCTGGAAGCGGTAGACGCGGTTTTCATATAGCCCCGCCTGTGTGGCGCGGCTGCGCCAGGCGCTGGTTATGTAGAGGTCCATGCCGTCCGCCCTGGCGGCGTCGAGCATGGCCTGCAGCTCATCGGCGGCGCGCGTGTCGAAGAGGTAGCCGGTGTCGACCGGCACGGTCTCCACCTCATACTCACCCTCGAGCGGGTAGTCCGCGCTCGCGATGGCGAGCTTCCACATCTCGCCGGACGGCGGCAGCGGCAGCGGGGTCGGCGAGGGCGTCGGCTCCGGCGTTGGGCTGGGCGTGGGCGGGGGGCTGGGCGTGGGCGGGGCCGTCGCCGTGGGCGGGGCCGTCGCCGCAGGCGTGGGCCCTGGGCCGGGCCCGGGCGCTGCCGGGCGCCCCGGCGCGGCGCTCAGCGAGGCCAGCTCAAAGCAGAGTATTATAATTAGTGCGACAATGCCGGCGAGCTTCCAGCTCTCCAATTTCCCCTTCATCAGGCTCCGCTTACCCCCGTAATTGTTATGCGCAAATCTATAAGCAGGCTCGGCGCGGCGTCCTCGTAGATACCGCATATCACGTCGTAGACGCGCTCTTCGCCGTCCCAGCCGAGCTCGAGCTTCCAGAGCTCGCCGCTCTCGTACTCGGCGGAGACGAGCTCCATGCCCAGGGCTGTCACCAGCCGTTCTCCCGCGGCGGCCAGATGGTCCTCGGCGCGCCCGGCGTAGTCCCAGCCGTTTTGCAGTACGTTGGCGCTGTAATAGAGATAATATATCTCCCCGGTGTCAATGTCAATGTGCATTGTCAGCCAGTTGTGCCAGTCCGCCGTCCACTCGTAGTAGTACTCCATAATCCGTATGGTATCCCCGTCGTCGCTGAGGGTGTAGAAATTCGTGCCGAAGGGGTTGTCCACGCGCGTCTCCCCCTCGTCCATGACGAGGATGCCGCGCACCGTGTTGGCGAGGCGGACGCACTTCACATAGTCCTCGTTGCCCACCTCGTCCTCGTCGAGGTGCGTGAAGCCCAGTTCATCTGCGGCAAAGAGCGAGTATATCTCCGCGCGGCGCGCGCTCGTCAGCTCCCGCTCTGTGGAGGGCGCAGGCTCCGGCTCACGCCCGGTGAAGAGCAGCGGCAGCATAAGGCAGGCCAGCAGCACAAGCGCGGTCACGCCCCAGGGCAGCACGGCTTTAAGCTTCACTCTCCGCCACCTCCCTGAGCAGCACCCTGACAGTCGTGCCCTTGCCCGGCTCGCTCTCGAACTGCAGCGTGGTGCCGTGCAGCTCGGCTATGCGCTGGCAGAGGGCGAGGCCGATGCCGGCGCCGTTCTGGGCGCGGGAGCGGGACTTGTCTATCATGTAAAAGGGCTCGGTTATGCGGCCCAGATCCTCCTTCTTCATGCCGCGGCCGTGGTCGCGCACGTAGAGGGCGTAGCCGCCCTCCTCCTTTTTGCCGAAGAGCTCCACGGTCTGGCCCCGGCGGGAGGCCTTGCGCGCGTTGTCGATGAGGTTTATCATCAGCGTCTTGAAGAGGTCGGGCTCTATCCAGACCTCGCCGGGTTCCCAGCGCATGTCCAGCGTCATGCCGTCGCCGGCCAGGCTCGGCACGGTGACGGCGGCCACCTCGCGGATGAAGTAGGGCGCGTCGAACCTCCGGCGCTCTATGCCCTGCTTGCCGGATACGATAAGCTCCATGAGCTTGAGCGAGAGGCTCTCGAGCCGCTTGCCCTCGGAGAAGATATAACCCGCGGCGGTAAAGCGGTTCTTGGGCGTCATCTCGCGCGAGCGCAGCATGTCCGCGTAGCCGATGATGGCCGTGAGCGGGGTCTTGAGCTCGTGGGCGAAGGAGGCGATGAACTCCTCGCGCCGCTCGGCGGCCTCGGCGAGGTTGGCCATCTCCCCGCTGAGCTCGGCGCTGCGCCGCTCGGCGTTTTCAGCCGCGCGCGTGAGCGAGGAAAAGGAGCGCGCGGCCGCGAGCGCGACAATGAGCCCTCCGCCCAGAGAGGCGCAGAGCAGCAGCGCGGCGTACCGCCACCAGGCGAAGCCGGCGTCCCCGGCCGCCCACATGCAGCCGAGGAGGCAGATTATTCCCGCTATCACGCATACCGACGAGAGGAAGACCCCCGTCGGAAAGCCGCGCGGCCTAGATTTCAAGCCTGTATCCCACCTTATATATTGTCTTTATCTTGTCCTCCCAGTGGAGCTTCTTGCGCAGGCGCTGCACGTGCAAATCCACCGTGCGGCTGTCGCCCATGTAGTCGCCGCCCCATATCCGCTCGTAAATCGTCTCGCGGAAGAGGGCGATGTTGCGGTTCTGGACGAAGAGCAGCAGCAGCTCGAACTCCTTGGCCGTCAGCGGTATCTGGCGGCTGCCGCGCATGACCGTGTGCGAGCGCGTGTCTATCGTGAGGCCGCCGACCTCCAGCTCGTTGGCCGTCTTGCCCGCGCGCCGCAGCACGGCCTCCACGCGGGCCAGGAGCTCGACTATCTCAAAGGGCTTGACGAGATAGTCGTCCGCCCCCAGGCGCAGGCCCTTGACCTTGTCGGCCATGGAGCCCTTGGCGGTTATGAAAATGACGGGTATGCCCATCGGCTTGATAAAGTCCAGCACCTCATAGCCGTTGGCTCCGGGCAGCATGATGTCCAGCAGCACAAGGTCGAAGCTCTCGCGCTCGAGCTTGTCCGCCGCCTCCATGCCGTCGAAGGCCCGCTCGCAGCTGTACCCTGCCTCGGTGAGGTTCATAACAATGAGGTCGTTTATGGCTCGTTCGTCCTCCACGACCAAGATCCTGTACATCCCAAACACCTCCGACGAATACAATATACCACAAATGTATCTAATTTGCATCATGATTGTATCATCCGGGTGAAAAGTTTAAAATTCTGCGCCCGCGGCGGCGCAGGCAAGAGGGACGCCGTCCCGGGCGGGCCGGCGTCCCTCGTCAAGACGCGGATTATTCAGGCCGGCTCCCGGCAGCGTCACCAGCGGGCGGCCGCGATCGACGCGATCGCTCCCGGCAGGAGGAACAGCGCCATGCAGGCTATCAGCCAGGCGGTGCTGAGCCCGCCGCCGAAGGCGTAGAGCGCGAAGCTGAGCAGCACGCCCACCGCCGCGCAGACGACGGAGAGCACCGTGGACAGCTGGGCGCAGAGGCAGCAGCGCCGTCCGCAGCCGGCTATCTCCATGAAGCCGCCCAGGCCCTCACGGCCCAGCAGGGCGCAGATGGGGCTGTCCCCGGCCGGCTCCGTGGCGGAGACGGCGTAGCGCTCGGCAAAGAGCGGGAAGTCGAAGCTCTCGGCGGGGATGCCGTACTTCCTGTTCAGCAGCAGCGGTGTGACAAGGAAGTCGCGCACGGCGAATATCGGCGCGCGGCGGCTCTTTAGGCAGCCGTAGAGCGCGCGGCCCACGCTCTGCACGGGCGTGTACTCGATGTTGAAGATACCGGAGAGCACGCCGTTGACGGAGATGAACACCGCGCTCTTGTCGGCCAGCTTCTGCGGCACCAGCACGCCCATCAGGCGCATGAAGCCCGCGCTGCCGCAGAGCACCTCCTCGCCGGCGATGAGCGCCGTGAGTCCGCCGCCCTCGTGGCAGCAGAAGTCCTCCACGCGGCGCATGGCGTAGCCGTTGCGGCTCAGGAGGTCGGCGAAGGCCGCCGAGAGCCCGCAGCCCGAGGCGATGATGACGCTGCCCGCGTCGGAGATTATGTCCTCGGGGCGCGTGCCGTCGAGGATGCGGATGCTCGATATCTTCACGCTCCTGCCCGGGAAGAGGTCGGTGTCGGTGATGACCATGCCCAGGCTGCGGCCGATGTCGCGGATGCCGGGCCAGCCGGCCACGGCCGCGCCCAGGCGGTAGGAGCGCAGCGCGAGCAGGAAATAGGGCAGCGTGCAGGCGATGAAGGCCCCCGCCGGCGCGGCGGCGCAGAGCGTGGCCGCGAGCACGCGGAAGAAGTAGGTCCACTGGCGGGTTATGACCGTGGCGGCCAGCGAGAGCACGACGGCCGCAAGCAGCAGCCAGGGCGCTGCGGTGGAGAAGGCGGCCTCGGCGGCGTCCGGCTCCTCGCAGCGGTGCAGCCAGCCGGAGGTAGTTCGGCGGCTCTTGAGCAGCACGGAGCCCTCGCGCCCGTCCACGCCGGCCTCGGCCGTGACGCTGACCGGGTCCTCGGCCAGCTCCTGCGCGCGGCAGGAGAAGCGCAGCGCCCGCGCCTCCATGAGCGAGCCCCAGAGCGCGAAGAAGAGGCTCAGCGCCGCGGCTGCGCACATGGGGAAGCCCCAGCCCGCCGTGCCCACGGCGTAGGCCACGGCGGCGTCCAGCGCGGCGGCGATGTTGGCGACGGCAGCCAGCGACCACATGCCGGGCCGCCCGCGGATGAGGCTCATGAGCCCCGCCGTGAAGACGTCCAGGCAGAGCATGACTATCGCCAGCTGCATGACCAGGCAGGCGAGGCTGGTGACCTTCAGGTCGCTGCCCAGCGCGCCGAAGGCCGGCAGGCCCAGCGACACCCAGAGCAGCGCCGCCATGGGCAGCAGGGAGAGCTTGAAGCGCACGCGCAGCGAGTTGACGCAGCCGCCGTAGTAGCGGGCGGCCTTCTTCGGCGGCAGCTCCTCTCCGAGCTCCTCGGCGTCCTCCACGGCCACGGCCTCGCCGGCCGTGCGCGCGTTCCTGAGCCTCACGCCCAGCGAGGCGAGGAAGCCCAGCACGGGCCCCGCCTTGGGCGCGCGGCCAAAGTCGCGCGGGGCGTTCTCGCTCTCCGGCGCGGCGTAGTCCGCGCCTTCTCCGTCCTCGAAGGCGTAAGCGCGCACGTCCCCGCCTTCGCCCGAAAAGCTTGCGTCCTCCGCTCCGGAGAAGGCGTCGCTGTCATAGTCCATATATCCGGCCTCTCCGGCGTCTCCGCCGGGGGCGAAGCCCACGCGGGTCTGGCCGCCGCTGCTCCAGCGGGCGCTGCGGCGCTCGGCCTCGGCGATGACGCCGTCCACGCCGCCGTAGAGCTTGACGTCCTCGTCGCCCTCGGGCAGGCTGGAATGCGCCGGGCGGTAGACCTTGACGTCGTCGTCCTCCGCGAATTCCGGCTCGGGCACGGGCTCCTCGGGCCCGCTGTCCCGCGCCGGCGGGTCGACGCGGCGGCTGAAGCGCTCAAAGCCGCGGCGCAGGCGGCGCGTGTACTGCCCGGCGCGGCGGACAGCGTCCTCCGGCGGGGCGTCCTGCGGTTCCGGCCCGGGCTCCGCCTCGTCGTAATAGGCCTCGACCGTGTCCTCGGCCTCCTCGCTCGCTATGCCGCCGGAGAACTCCGTCTCGCCCAGCGCCTCGTAGACTATCTGCCGCGAGCTCTCGACGTTGTCGCCCCCGGCGGCCTTCTCGGCGTCGAAGGCGGCGTATTCGGCCAGTATGCTTTCGAGACTGAAGTCGTCGTATATGTCGTTGTTTTCGTTTGTCAGCTTCTCAGTGTCGAGCAAGTATTTACACCTCTCACTGCCGCGCGGGCAGCGGATTAAGCGCCGGTACGGCGGCGCAGCACCTCGTATATCAGCCCGGCCGCGGCGGCGGACGCGTTCAGCGAGCTCACACGCCCGCGCATGGGTATGCTCACCAGCATGTCGCACTTTTCGCGCACCAGCCGGCCCAGGCCCTCGCCCTCGGAGCCTATCACCAGGCAGACGGGGCCGGTGAGGTCGGTCTCCCACATGGGGCTGGAGCCCTCGGCCGCCGCGCCGTAGACCCAGAGTCCGCGGCTTTTTAGCTCCTCGAGCGCGGCGGGTATGTTGGCCACGCGCGCCACGGGCAGATACTCGGCCGCGCCGGCGCTGGTCTTGTCCACGACGGCGGTGAGCCCGGCGCTGCGGCGCTTGGGGATGACGACGCCGTGCGCGCCCGCGCACTCCGCGCTGCGGATAATCGCGCCCAGGTTGTGTACGTCGCTTATCTCGTCGCAGACCACGACGAAGGGGTCCTCCCCCCTCTCCGCCGCCAGCGCGAGGATGTCGTCGATGCTGGCGTAGCTGGTGACAGCGGCGACGGCGATGACGCCCTGGTGCGAGCCGGTGACGCTCATCTCGTCGAGCTTGCGGCGGTCGACCGTGACGACGGCGAGGCCCTGCTCGCGGGCGCGGGAGATTATGCGCCCCAGCGCGCTGTCGTTGCTGCCGCGGGCGACAAAGAGCTTGTCTATCGCCCGGCCGGCCCTCATGGCCTCGTTTACCGCGTTGCGGCCCTCTATCAAATCCGTCCTGCGCTCTGCGTCCATGCTCCGCCTCCACATAGTGATACAAATTAGACTATACCACACTTGCGCGCAAACTTAAAGTATAAATTGATGGATTTTGTAAAATTTCCGCGCATGGCGGCGACTGCTTTACAAAGCCGCCGGGGCGTTATATAATAATGGGCGTAAATTCCCCGCGAAGAGAGAAGGGACAAGTATGAGTTACTGCAGCTCCTGCGGCGCGTATATGCCCGACTGGGCCGAGGAGTGCCCCGCCTGCGGCAAGGCCAGGACGGAGCCCAAAAAGCGCGCGCAGACGCGAAAAAAGCCCTCCGCCCAGGCCGGCTCCGCCGCCGCTAAGGCCGAAGCCGGGACCGAGAACAAGGCCGGAGCGAAAACCAGCGGCGAATACCACTACTCCTACAAAAAGCCCGCCGGAGGCGGGACTCGCTCGGGCGGCGCCCGGCCCTCCGCCGGCAAAGGGGCCTTCACCTACGAGGAGGGCGGCAGCCGCGCGGGCGGCGGCAGCTTCAGCTACGACGAGGAAAAGCAGCGCCGCGACACGGCCTACTACGCGCGCGAGTACAAGTCCGACGCCGCTGACAACAAGTGGCTGGCCGCGCTCTGCTACCTGGGGCCCATGTTTCTGCTCAGCTGGCTGCTGAAGCCCAACAGCAAGTTCGTGCGTTACCACGCCAACCAGGGCCTGGTGCTCTTCCTCTGCTCGATAGTGCTAAATATCTTCGACTTCATCCCCTTCATGTGGGTGGTCAACATCTTCTGCGTCGTCTGCTTCTTCATCGGCGTGTTCAACGCCCTCGGCGGCAAGCGCAAGCCGCTGCCCATCATAGGGGATATAACGCTCATCAAATAAACGGGAGGACAACACATGAAACTGCTCACCTGCGAGTACGCCGGCCGCAGCTTTGCCGCCGTCAGCGACGGCAAGCTGGTCTATGAGGCCGCGCCCGACATGCTCACCCTGATAAAAACGCTCGGCGGCGCCATGCCCGGCGAGGAGCTGCTCAGCGGCGAGGCCGTCCCCCTGGAGTCCGTCAGGCTGCTCGCGCCCATACCTGAGCCGGCGCAGGACGTCGTCTGCCTTGGCATGAACTACGTCGACCACAGCGCCGAGGCCGAAAAGTGGGGCGGCGACGCGGAGTTTAAGAAGAACGCCGGCAAGGCCGTCTATTTCTCCAAGCGCGCCGCGCGCGTGATAGGCCCCGGCGAGGGCATAGACGGCCACTTCGACATCGTCGACTCCCTCGACTACGAGGTGGAGCTCGCCGTCGTGCTCGGGCGCGACGCCTACCGCGTCAGCGAGGCGGAGGCCGAGCAGTACGTGCTGGGCTACAGCGTCTTCAACGACCTCTCCGCCCGCAACCTTCAGACCGCGCACAAGCAGTTCTACTTCGGCAAGAGCCTGGACACCCACACCGCCATGGGTCCCTGGATAGTCACCCGCGACGAGTTCGCCTGGGAGCCGGAGCTCGGCATCCGCTGCTTCATCAACGGTGAGAAGCGCCAGGACTCCAACACCCGCTATGAGATATACGGCGCGGCGCACGTCATAGCCGAGCTCTCCGCCGGCATGACGCTCAAGGCCGGCACCATCATCGCCATGGGCACCCCCGCCGGCGTCGGCATGGGCTTCACCCCGCCGAAGTACCTCAGCCGCGGCGACGTCATCCGCTGCGAGATAGACGGCATCGGCGTGCTGGAAAACACGGTGGAGAAGTAAAAAGCGCGAAAAGCGCCCGGAACCCATGGGTTCCGGGCGCTTTCTTATGCGCTCTCAGCGCCGGTCGAGGTAGGCGCAGGCGGCCACGGCGGCGGCCGCGCCGTCTCCGGCGGCGGTTATCAGCTGCTTCACGCCCTTGGCGCGGCAGTCGCCGGCCGCGAAGAGGCCGGGGGTCGGCGTGCGGCAGTCCTCGCCGGCCGTAAACCAGCCCTGGGCGTCCACGCCGCCGAGCCCGGCGAAGGGGGCGTTGTCGCTCTCGTGGCCGATGGCCACGAAGAGCCCGTCCACACGCAGCTCCCGGCGCTCCCCGCTCTCCACATCCTCGACGGCGACGCCATTGAGCTCGTCCCCGCCGAGCAGCTCGGTGACGCGCGCGTTCATCACAAGGTGGATGTTCCCGCGCGAGGCGAGGGCGTCGACGTTGGCGGCCTCGGCCCGGAACTGGGCGCGGCGGTGAATTATGTATACCTCGGAGCAGCTGTTGGAGAGGAGCAGCGCGTCGCGCAGCGCGGTGTCGCCCCCGCCCACGACGGCCACGGGGCAGCCGGGGTAGAAGGCCCCGTCGCAGACGGCGCAGTAGCAGACGCCGCTGCCGGCGAACTCCTCCTCGCGCGCGACCCCCAGCCGGCGGTGCCTGGCGCCGGTGGCGAGGATGACCGCGCCGGCGCTGTAGTCCCCGTCGGAGGTATGGACGATGAAGCCGCCCCCGTCGGGAGACAGGCCCGTGACTTCGGACAAATCGGCCTCCGCGCCCAGTTCAAGCGCCTGGTTGAACATGCGGTCGGAGAGCTCCGCGCCGGAGACGGAGGGTATGCCCGGGAAATTCTCCACGCGCGGCGACTGCGCTATCTGGCCGCCAAAGCCGTTCTTCTCCAGCACCAGCACGCTCTTGTCCGCCCTGCGGGCATAGATGGCCGCCGTAAGTCCCGCCGGCCCGCCGCCGGCGATGATTATATCGTAATGTTTGGGCATAGCTCGTCTCCTTCTATGTGTTATGTCAACAGCTTTTCAATAGCTTATCCGGTCGAGCCGGAATGGGTGCAGGAAATTGCCGCGCTCGTCGAGGGTGCTGAAGAGCGTTATCTCCGGGATATTCTCCATGCCGAAGCCTGTCTCATCCGGCGTGTCGTGCCACTGTATGGTAATCAGGACTTTGGTCCTGCCCAGCTCGTCGTGGGGCGAGACGTCGCAGCGCAGGCAGCCACCGCGCTTGTACCAGTCCTCCTCGGCCTGGCGCTCCCAGACGCCGGGCTCCCAGCCGGGGTAGTCCACAATCCGCAGCCCGCGCACGAGCGGCTTTCTTATGCCCAGCGCCTCGTTGACAAAGTCGATGCTCTGCTTGCTGTTCCAGGCCACGCGGTTATCGACGTAGTACTCCTTCATAAGGCTCCCCTCTGTCAAATCCCGCAGCTTGCCATGTCGACCCGGCCGTCGGGGAGGAATTCGACGCCCTCGGCCTCCAGCAGGGCCCTTTGCACGCCCTCGCCGCCGAAGGCGAAGCCCTTGGCGAGCGAGCCGTCGGCGAAGACGACGCGGTGGCAGGGTATCTCCCCGGGCTCGGGGTTGCGGTGCAGGCAGAAGCCCACGCCGCGCGCGCCGCGGGGATTGCCCGCGAGGGCGGCGACGCGCCCATAGCTCATAACGCAGCCGCGCGGAATGCTCCGCACGGCTGCGTATACGTTTCTGGCGAATTCGGTCATTGCGCCGGGTGCGTCGTGGCGTACTGCTTTATGGCGCCCGCGCCGGCGTACTTCTCAAAGCCGCTCTCGGTGGGGACTACGAGGGTCGGGGCCTGCTTGACGCCGTAGCGGCGCGCGAGGTCGGCGTTCTCCTCGGCGTTGAGCTTCTCATAGGGGAAGTTCTGCTT
>CALWYR010000093.1 GCA_944385805.1 uncultured Oscillospiraceae bacterium | reverse complement strand
GGCCAAAGGGGACAGACTGTAAATCTGCTGGCAATGCCTACGGTGGTTCGAATCCACCCGCCCCCACCAAAAATCCCGAACGCGAAAGCGGTCGGGATTTTTAACTATTCACTTTTCACTCTTCACTCTTCACCATTCCCGCGTTCGGGATTTTTGGGAGTGAATAGCGAAGAGTGAATAGTGAAGAATTTGGGCGCTCCTTGCAAACTAATGAAAGGTCTTGATATGCTATGGCAAGCCCGCTGCAGGAAAAATCCAAGGCGTTTGCGCTGGAGATTATCCGGCTGTGCAAGAAGCTGCGTACCGAGAAAAAAGAACGTGTCCTGACAGATCAGCTGCTCCGTTCCGGCACCAGCGTTGGCGCCAATATCCGAGAGGCGGCTTACGCCCACAGCAGGGCCGATTTTATCGCAAAGCTGCAAATTGCCCTGAAGGAATCCGCCGAAAGCGAATATTGGTTGGAGCTTTTGTCAGAAAGCGGCGATTTACGCGACCCCACTCCCCTGCATCACTGCACAGAATTGAAAAAGCTATTAATTGCCTCTGTCAACACGGCGAAAAGAAACCAAGCTTAATCCAGACATCTAAAAGTGCCCGTCCCCAAAAATCCCGAACGCGCAAGCGTCCGGGATTTTTAACTCTTCACTTTTCACTCTTCACTCTTCACTCTTCACTATTCACTATTCACTATTCCCAACCCCGTGTCCGGTGCTTTTACGCCCCGTACTCCTCCTGCACAATCACATGTATATTTTTGGCAATATTGACAAAATGATAATTCCGACCCTAATTGTTTTTGCAATCAGGGTCGGTTTCATGTATAATAATTAATACACACTTTTTTCCGGAGGTGAGCTGCGATGAAGCCCTTGAGCCGTGAAGTCGGGAGCGTAAGGTTCTTTATTTTTGGCGCGCTGGCCGCGCTGGAGCTGCTGATGAGCTTCTCCTTCGTCGGCTATGTGCACATCGAGCCCATCTCCATCACCTTCGCCTACATACCCGTGCTGCTGGCCGGGGCACTGCTGGGGCCGGGCGAGTCCACCGTGCTGGGCGTGATCTTCGGGCTCGCGAGCATGTGGAAGGCCAGCGCCAGCTACGTCATGGAGTTCGACCGCCTCTTCTCGCCGCTCAGCGGGCACGTCTTCGCCAGCATCATGCTCAGCGTGGGCGCGCGGGCGCTCTTCGGCCTGACGGTGGGGCTGCTGTACGCCGCCGCGCGCCGCACAAAGCGCCGCCTGCTCTGGACGGGCGCCGTCTCCTATATCGGCAGCACGCTGCACTCCTTTTTTGTCTACACGGCGCTCTTTATCTTCTTCCCCGAGACGGGCTACACGCCGCTGAACGCCTTCGTCGGCCGCATTACGCTCAACAACGTCCTCACCGACCTGGTGACCGCGGCGATAGTCCTCTGCCTCGTATGGCTGGCCAACCGCCGCTCATGGCGGCTCTTCTGCGAGCGGGTGGCCAAGGCGCGCAAGCTGGAGCTTGTCGAGCGCTACCACACGCATTCTCTGGTCATAGTAGCGGTGCTCTCCCTCGGCTTTTCCATGGGCCGTGGCCTTCTACTTTGTCTACCGCATGAATTACGTCCTCGAGGACAGCGGCTTGCAGCTCTCGGAGGTCAACCACTCCGACCTGCTGCACCTGCAGATACAGTTCCTCATCGGCATACTCTCGCTGATGGCGCTGGTGATAATCTTCCTCATCTTCAACCGGCGCTACGCCACCTACATGAATTACGAGGCCAAGCGCGACCCGCTGACCGGCCTCGCCAACCGGCGCAGCTTTTTTCAGAGCTGCGAGAGCGCTATCTCCGGGATCGAGGGCGGCGGGCGCTGGTTCGTCATGCTCGACATCGACCGCTTCAAGCAGTTCAACGACCGCTTCGGCCACCCCGAGGGCGACCTGGTGCTGCGCGCCGCGTCGCAGGCGCTGCTCGAGGTCTTCGACAGCCGGAGCATCATCGGCCGCGTGGGCGGCGACGAGTTCGCCGTGCTGGTGCTGGACGCGACGCCGCGGGCCATGCTTGAGGCGAAGTTCGCCTCCCTTGTCAAGCGCTTCCACGCCATAGAGCAGGAGGGGGCGCGCGTCTCATGCAGTATCGGCGCCGCGCAGGTGGAGCCCGGGCTGAACGCGGACGAGCTCTATCTGGCCGCCGACCGCCTCCTCTACAGGGCAAAGGCCCAGGGCCGCGACCGCTTCGTGATAGGCGAGACGGAGGCCGAAGGGGCCTGACATATAAATAACGCTGAAAAATCGCCTTTGGTATTGCAAACCGGGGCGATTTCGTTTATTATATAAGCATGAGTCAGTCAAATCGTACAAGACAACAACGTTGAAAAGTGAGGTTTTTGCAAATGCTGACTAACGAGTATCTCAAGCGCGTCTACGAGACAGTCCTCACCCGCAACCCCGGAGAGAGTGAGTTCCACCAGGCGGTGCTGGAGGTTCTGGAGAGCCTTGAGCCCGTGGTCGAGAACCACCCTGAGTATGAGAAGAATGGCATCATGGAACGCTTCGTCGAGCCCGAGCGCTTTATCCAGTTCTCCGTCCCCTGGGTCGACGACAACGGCAGGGTCCGCGTCAACCGCGGCTTCCGCGTACAGTTCAATTCCGCAATCGGCCCCTACAAGGGCGGCCTGCGCTTCCACCCGAGCGTCACCGCTTCGGTCATCAAGTTCCTCGGCTTTGAGCAGACGCTCAAGAACAGCCTCACCACCCTGCCCATGGGCGGCGGCAAGGGCGGCAGCGACTTTGACCCCAAGGGCAAGAGCGACGGCGAGGTCATGCGCTTCTGCCAGAGCTTCATGAACGAGCTCTACAAGCACATCGGCCAGTTTACGGACATCCCCGCCGGCGACATCGGCGTCGGCGCGCGCGAGGTCGGCTATCTCTTCGGCCAGTACAAGCGTCTCACCGGCACCTTCCAGGGCGGCACCATAACCGGCAAGGGCATCCCCTTCGGCGGCTCCCTCGCCCGCACGCAGGCGACCGGCTACGGCCTGTGCTACTTCGCCGAGGAGGCTCTCAAGTGCATGAGGAACGACTCCTTCGCGGGCAAGATAGTCGTCGTCTCCGGCAGCGGCAACGTCGCCACCTACGCGGCTGAGAAGTGCACGCAGCTGGGCGGCAAGGTCGTCGCCATGTGCGACTCCAACGGCTACATCTACGACGCGAACGGCGTCGACCTCAAGAAGGTCATGGACATCAAGCAGCGCCGCCGCGCCCGCATAAAGGTCTACGCCGACGAGGTCCCCGGCAGCGAGTACCACGAGGGCTGCCACGGCATCTGGAACGTGAAGTGCGACATCGCCCTGCCCTGCGCGACGCAGAACGAGATGGATCTCGAGGGTGCCAAGGCCCTCATCGCCAACGGCTGCATGGGCGTCTTTGAGGGCGCGAACATGCCGCTCACGCCCGACGCCATCGCGGCCGTGCAGGAGGCCGGCCTGCTGTACAGCCCCGGCAAGGCCTCGAACGCCGGCGGCGTCGCCACCAGCGGCCTCGAGATGACGCAGAACTCCATGCGCCTGAGCTGGAGCTTTGAGGAGGTCGACCAGAGACTCCAGGGCATCATGAACAACATCTTCCACGCGGCCTACGACGCTTCCGTCGAGGTCGGCAAGCCCGGCGACCTCATGGTCGGCGCGAACGTCGCCGGCTTCCTCAAGGTCGCGAGCGCCATGCTCGCCCAGGGCGTGGTATAAGGGCTGAGGGCTCTCAGCCGGCGGCTTTGGCCGCTTCGGGCTGACACCCTTTAAACCTTTTCAATACTTTTAAATGATTCCGAGGGGGATTTCTTTTGGCGCGGCCAAAAGAAATCCCCCCTCAGTCACGCCGCCGCGAAATACCGCGGGTTATAAAAGCGGCGGCCCAAACCATCCGGCTGAAGATTCCGGGCAAGAAGGAAGTTGTCCAAGTGCTGATAGCAATAGCAGTCATCCTCGCGATAATAACCGCAATATTCCTCGCCGTACTCGCGGGGCTCGCGCACCAGATGCAGCCGCGCCCGGCGCCCGACCTGCGCTCCGCCCCGCTGGGCGGCACGCGCTTTGAGAAGTACGAGCCCACCGTGCGCTCCGACGCCGCGCGGGCCGACGCGCTGCCCTGGGAGGACGTGTACATAAGCTCCTACGACGGCCTCCGCCTGCACGGGCGCGTCCTGCGCGGCTCGCCGGGAGCGGACACGATAGTGCTCATCCACGGCTACCGCTCGAGCATGGCCAACGACTTTGCCGGCGTCGCCGGGTGGTACGCGGAGCGCGGCTATACGCTTGTCGCCGCCGACCAGCGCGCCCACGGCGGCAGCGAGGGCCGCGTGATACGCTTCGGCGAGCGCGAGCGGCGCGACGCCGTGGCCTGGACGCAGTACGCCGGGTACGTGCTGGGCGCGGAGCGGGTGTGGGTGCACGGCGTGAGCATGGGCGCCGTGAGCGCGCTGTTGGCGCTCGAGGAGGGCTTCCCCGACTGCGTGCGCGGAGTGATTGCCGACTGCCCCTTTGACAGCGCCATGGGCCTTTTCGCCTTCCATGTACGCAAGCGCTTCCGCCTGCCGCCCTTCCCTGTGGTGACTATCGGCTCGCTGGCGTGGAGGCTGCTCCTGGGCGGGCACTTCGTGCGCACCAGCTGCCACGAGGCCGCCGCGGGGAGCGATATACCGCTGCTGCTCATCAGCGCGGGCGAGGACGCCACCGTCCCGCCCGGCAGCGCCAGGGCCGTCTGGGAGGCGCGCGGCCGCCGCGACACCCTCGACGAGTTCCCCCACGCCCACCACGCCCTCTGCTGGCAGGAGGACAGGGAAAAATACGCCGCGGCCCTGCAAGCCTTCCTCGGCGCCGGAGAATAACAGCGAAAGCCCCTGCCTGAGCGGCAGGGGCTTTTACCTTCACTATTCGAGCCAGAACAGCTCCTCAACCCGCGAGCCGAGCGCGGCGCAAATCCTCAGCGCCAGCTTGAGCGATGGGTTATAGCGCCCGCGCTCGAGGTTCACTATCGTCTCGCGCCTCACGCCGCAGCGCTCCGCGAGGGCGCTCTGCGTCATGCCCAGCGTCTCCCGCCGCGCTGCTACGGCGTTCCTGAGCGCCGCGCCCTCAGTCATCCGAGCTCCCTCGCCGGTCGAAGTACATGAAGACCAGCACGCGGCAGAGGTACGCCGCCAGCAGCGCGCCGGAGACGAAGGCCATGAGATTCCAGCGCGAGCGCGTGAAGCCCCCGAACCAGCCCTCCATAAAGGGCGAGAGCATCACAAGCAGCGCCCACATAGCCGCGAACAGCAGCCTGCCCGAATATTTCGCCGCCCGCGCGAAGGCCGCCGCGCTCATCTTGTCGGGCCGGGCGCGCGGAATGAGCGCGAGGCAGGCCATAAGCGCCAGCCAGAGGACGTCGAAGCCGCGTCCCAGCGCGCCGGGCAGGGCGTCCGGCAGCTCGCAGGCGCGCCAGAGCGCCAGGCCGAAGGCGTAAGCCGCGACCGCCGCGCCCAGCCACATCCCGAACTCCACGCGCAGACGCAGAGTCTTCAGGCGTTTAATCATGTCAAGCCCTCCTCTTTACGCGCACAGCGCCCGCCGGGCGTGTGCGAAATATACCACACCTTACGCCTCTATCATACCCCGCCCGCGTGGCCGTGTCAATTGACGGATGTGCGAAATATACCACAGCGGGATTGTGGAAAACGCCGGGGCATTCGCTCCGGCGCTTTGCTTATTCCCCGTATCTCGCTATGCCGCGGCGCTTGTGCTCGCTGGCGCGGTGCATGCGCTCGATTATCTCCCGCTCGCGCTCGCCGACCGGCTCTCCGGCCATGTAGGCGTCTATCGCGGCGTAGCTTACGCCCATCTCGGCCTCGTCGGTCTGGCCCTCGAAGAGGCCCGCGCTGGGCGCTTTTTCTATGATGGAGCGCGGCGCGCCGAGGTATTCGAGGAACTCGTATATCTCAGTGACGTTGAGGTCGGCGATGGGGTTGAAGTCGTGCGCGCCATCGCCCCACTTGGTGAAGTAGCCGACATAGGCCTCGCTCGCGTTGCCCGTCCCGGCGACGAGGCGGTTCTCCGCGTGGGCGATGGCGTAGAGCGTCACCATGCGCAGGCGCGGCGCGATGTTGGCAACGGCCATGTCCGTGAGCTTCGTCACGCCCTCGAGCGCGGCGAGCTCGGCCTCGCGCACGGGCGTGAGGTCTACGGTGCGCGTCTCGATATGGAACTGTTCGGCGACCTCCATGCCGTCGTCCTTATCCATGCCGTAGTTGCGGCGACTCGCGCAGGGCATTATGACGCCCACGGTATTCTCGCAGGCGGCCTTGCAGAGTATGCCGACGAGCGCGCTGTCCTTGCCGCCGGAGTTGCCGAAGACGATGCCCGCGCAGCGGGACTCCGCGAGCCTCTCGCGTATAAACGCCGCGCGCCGCTCGAACTCCTGCCTGTAATCTCTCATAGTATGACCTTCTTTCGCCAGAAATGGCCCTGATGCTCTCTTTCCAAGGGGAATCATATCACGGACGCGGGGTATTTGCAAGCCCGAGGACGGGGCGCGGCGTTTTTGTATCGCGCGAAGAAAAAAGCAGCCGGCGGTAATTCGCATCACCGCCGGCTGAAAGTCGGTCAAGCTATGGCAGGGCTTACTTGTTCATGAGCTCGCGCAGCGCGTCGCCGAGAATCTTGATGCCCTTTTCGATGTTCTCGTCGGAGCTGTTGGAGTAGTTGATGCGCATGGTGCGGACGTTGCGCTCGGTCTCGTAGAACGGGTCGCCGGGGCAGACGGCCACGCCGCGCCTGGCGGCGTACTCCATGACGTCCACGGCCGCGAGGCCCTCGGGCATGGTGGCCCAGATGAACATGCCGCCCTCCGGCTTGGTGAAGGTGACGCCCTCGGGGAAGTCCTTGGCCATGCACTCCATCATCTTCTCGGCCTTCTCGCCGTACATCTTCTTGATCTTCTCGATCTGGGCGTCGAGGTCGTTGTCGAGCAGGTACTCGGCGAGGACCATCTGGCCGAAGATGTTGGTGTGCAGGTCCATGGTGGACTTGTAGGCCAGGAGCTTGGCGTAGAGCTCGGGGTTCTTGCAGGCGATCCAG
>CALWYR010000092.1 GCA_944385805.1 uncultured Oscillospiraceae bacterium | reverse complement strand
TCCTACGAGCGCCACGTCATACACACCGCCCTTCAGAACTACGAGGGCGTCTCCACCAGCTCGACGGGCGTCGAGCCCAACCGCCGCGTGGTCGTCTCCTATGAGCGCGCGCAGCGCCAGCCGGACAACCGCCCGCAGAGCCGCGAGTGGAGCTGATTGGAGGATAGAGCATGTTTGAAACCGTGAGGAACTACCTTGCCGCCCAGCTTGAGGTCCCTGCCGAGCAGATAACGCCCGACACCGACATCATCGACGACCTCGAGGCCGACTCCCTCGACCTCGTGGAGCTCATCATGACCCTTGAGGAGCACTACGACATCGTCCTCACCGACGACAAGACCGCCAACGTCCGCACCGTCGGCCAGGTGGTCAAAATGCTCGAAGGCATCGTTAAATAAACAGATTCCCCCGCCGCCCGGCGGGGGAATTGCTGTATATGCGGCCGTTTGGCCGTCCACTTTGCCCGGCGCAGGCGCTCAGGGCGTCAGGAGCGTGTCGTCGCAGGCCATTTTGACGCTGAAGGGCTCCTCGCCCTCGTGCTCATAGTCCCAGCACTGGGCGAAGAAGGGGTTGACGCGGGCCTCCTCGTAGTAGTTCCACTCGCCGCGCAGCTCCTCGGGGCACCAGTGGCCAAGGAAGAGGACGAGGTTGGGCGTGGCCTCAAACTCGTGGCCGTGGGCGCAGCGCCAGCGCAGCGGGGTGTACATGTCGCCCTTCGTCATGCTCTCTGAGAGGCACTCGCCGCCGCGGAAGCGCGCGGCCCGGCGCATGTCCTCGATGTCCAGCTCGCTGACGGGCTTCGTCTCGTCAAAGCCGTGGTCGAGATAGCTGGGCTCCAGCGAGGGGTGTACGAGCTCTATCTCGTCCCAGCTGTCGGGGATGGCCTCGTACTTCTCGCGCGAGCCGTAGTAGACGCGCAGGTGCTCCTCGCTGTGCCCGGCGGCCCAGACGGTGCCCTCGGGCTTGGCGCAGATGTCGTGGTTGTGCTGTTTGTTCTCCTCGGGGCTGAGGCGCGGGCGGCTCTTGAGCACGCCTATCTGGAAGCGCAGCTCCTCGCGCAGCAGCTCTTCGCCGGTTTTGAGGCGGTAGGGCACCAGCTCCTGCAGCCTGTCCGAGTCGGAGAAGAACTGGCCGTGGTAGTTCTTGCGCGCGAGCCACTTGGGCTCCCAGCCCGCGCGGATGTCGCCGTGCAGGGCCTTGAGCCACTCGTGCTGGGCGAAGCGGAAGCCCTCGCCGCCGCCGATATTGTAGCCGTGCCGCCAGAACTCCTCCGGCGCGTTGAGGCAAATTTGCAGCATCAGGTTGCCGGAGCTCTCCGAGTCGATGTGCTCGGAGCAGTTGTCATAGGGCATCTCGCCCACGATGGGGTAGTCCATCGCCGCGGGGTTGTTGGGGTTCTGGAAGCTCTGGCGCACGCTGGCCCAGTATTTGAGCCCGCTCTCGGCCACGGCGCGCTCGCTCGCGCACTTGCTGAGCGCGTAGTAGCTGTAGACCGGCGGCTGCAGCGGGTCGCCCACGCGGCCCCAGTGCTTGGGCATGGCGTGGTGGCCGGTCTCCTCGACCGTGCCCACGTAGACAAAATGCGTCGTGTCCTGCTGGCCGAAGCGCTTGATGCCGCGCAGCATGGCGAGCGTGGAGCCGTAGTTGGTCTTCATCGTCACCTCGGGCGGATAGTCGGTGCAGAGCGGGTTGAGCAGCGCGCCCACGTGCAGCACGTAGTCCACGCCCTCCATGCTCCGCTCCAGCAGCTCGAAGTCCGTGAGGTCGCCCCAGACCACCTTGAGCCCCTCGCCGAAGGCCTCGGCCTTGGCGCGGTTCTTCTCGCTGGGGCGGAAGAGGGCCCGCAGCTCGAACTCATCTGTGTGTTCCATGAACTTTTTGATGGCCTGAGTGCCCATGACACCCGTGCCGCCGGTGAGAAATACAACTTTCTTGCTCATTTTACCTCCTTGCCGTTAAGGGTTTATATCCTCGCCCGTCTCTGCGGGCGTCCTGCCGCGAATTGTCCGCCGCCGGGGCGGAGAGCGCCGCGCCCTCAGCCCAGATATGCGGCCAGCAGCGCCGCGGCGACGGCGGCGCACTCGAAAAAGCAGATGAGCGGCATACCCACGGTGAAGCCCGTGTGCAGCGTCTTGTGCCGGTAGACCCTCATGCCCAGCATTATCCCCGGCGAGCCGCCGAGGACGGCGGTGAGGAAGAGCGCGGCCTCGGGGATGCGGCGGCGCTTTTGCCGCGCGCGGCGCTTGTCGGCGCGCATGAGCAGGAAGGCGTCGAGATTTATGAGCAACAGATAGGCGATGAGAAGGGTCAGGAGGAGTTTCATCGCCTGCCGCCTTTCCCGCGCGCCGGCCGGGGTTTCGGCTCCCTGCCGCCGTCCGGGAGCTTGTTCTCCGCCCGGCGCGGGGCGTAGGGCTTCACGAGGCAGCCCTTGCCGCAGCCTATCAGGTCCTCGCGGCCCGCGGCCCTGAGCGCCTCGACCACCAGCCTGTGGTTGGCCGGGACGGTGTATTGCAGCAGGGCGCGCTGCATGGCCTTCTCATGCGCCGAGCGCGGGACGTAGACCTCGCTCATGTCGCGCGGGTCGAGGCCGGTGTAGTACATGCAGGTGGAGAGCGTGCCGGGCGTGGGGTAGAAGTCCTGCACCTGCTCGGGCCGCCTGCCCGTGCGGTGGAGGAACTCCGCGAGCGCGACCGCGCTTTGCAGAGTGCTGCCCGGGTGGCTGCTCATGAGGTAGGGCACGACGTACTGCTCCTTGTCGAAGCGCTTATTGAGCTTGCGGTACTCGGCCATGAAGCGCTCGTAGACGTCTATGTGCGGCTTGCCCATGTAGTCGAGCACCGAGTCTATGCAGTGCTCGGGCGCGACCTTGAGCTGGCCGGAGACGTGGTAGCGCACGAGCTCGGAGAAGAAGGCGCCGCTCTTGTCGCAGAGCATGTAGTCATAGCGGATGCCGCTGCGCACGAAGACCTTCTTGACGCCGGGCAGCTTCCTCAGCTTGCGCAGCAGCGCGAGATAGTCGCTGTGGTCGGCGTCGATATTCGGGCAGGGCGTGGGCGCGAGGCAGCTCCGGTTGGGGCACAAGCCGCTTTTGAGCTGCTTTTTGCAGCTCGGGCGGCGGAAGTTCGCGCTCGGCCCGCCGACGTCGGAGACGTAGCCCTTCCAGAGCGGGTGGCGCGTCATGGCCTCCACCTCGCGAATTACGCTCTCGTGGCTGCGGGAGGTCACCATCCGCCCCTGGTGGAAGGCCAGCGCGCAGAAGCTGCAGCCGCCGAAGCAGCCGCGGTTGTGTATTACGGAAAAGCGCACCTCGTCTATCGCGGGCACGCCGCCCATGGCCTCGTACATCGGGTGTACCTCGCGCGTGTACGGAAGCTCCGCCACGCGGTCGAGCTCCGCCGTGGGAAGCGGCATGGAGGGCGGGTTGACGACGAGGAAGCGGTCGCCGTGCTTCTGCGCGAGGGTTTTGCCGCGCACGGGGTCGTGCTCGGCGTATTCAATCCGCGTGGCCTCGGCGTACTTGCGCCGGTCGGCGCAGACCTCCTCATAGCTTGGCAGCGCCAGCGCGCCCGCGGGCGGCTCCTTGGCTATGTATGCCGTGCCGCGGATGTCATGCATATCCGCTATGTCCTCGCCGGCGGCGAGGCGGCGGGCGATCTCAATGGTGGCGTACTCGCCCATGCCGTAGACGAGCAGGTCGGCCTTCGCGTCGAAGATAACACTGCGGCGCACCTTGTCCTGCCAGTAGTCGTAGTGCGCGAAGCGCCGCAAACTCGCCTCCAGCGAGCCGATGACGAGCGGCAGGCCCGGGAAGGCCTCGCGCGCGCGGTTGGCGTAGACGGTGACGGCGCGGTCGGGCCGCAGGCCCGTTGTGCGGCCCGGGGAGTAGAAGTCCTCGCGGCGCGGGTGCTTGCCAGCCGTGTAGTGCGCGACCATGCTGTCGAGGTTGCCCGCGCCTATCATGACGCCGAGGTGCGGCCGGCCCATGGCGGCGAAGGCCTCCGCGCTGTGCCAGTCCGGCTGGCAGAGCACCGCGACTCGGAAGCCCTCGGCCTCGAGCACGCGCGCTATCACCGCGGTGCCGAAGCTGGGGTGATCGATGTGTGCGTCCCCGCCGACGACGAGGAAGTCGTAGCCGTCCCAGCCGCGGGCGGCCATGTCCTCCGCCGAGACGGGCAGAAAGTCCCTTGCGTTTATCATTCCAGTTCTCCAAAATACCAGCCGGACACGCCCTCGTGCTTGACGAGGTATCCGCGCGAGGTGGTCTCCACAACGCTGACCTCGTCGCCGGGGGAGAGGGGCAGGACGTAGTCGGTGCAGTCGTTGCACTTCACGACGCCGCTCTCGCCGTAGAGGTACTTCGTGAGTATGTCGAGCTCGTAGCCCGTGCGCACGTGCCGCACGCGGGAAAACTCCTCGCCGCGGCTGAGTATCTCCACCTCGTTGTCGCCCCAGCGGATGTAGGCGCTCGTCTCTCCCGCGGCCTGGGCGCTTTTGACGCGGCGGACGGGGAAGGGGTCGTACCATGTGTAAGTGAAGTCCTCGCTGCCGTTGTGGGGGATAATGAGGGCGTTGAGCTGCCCGTCGTCCTTCAATACGCAGCCGCCGTCTATGCTTATGATATGGCTCTCGCGGTCGATTATCGGCCTCGCGTCCGTTATGCGCTCGCGGTAGAGCACCACGGGCCAGTGCCCGACGATGACCCATTTGTCGAACTTGAGGCCCTGGTTCATGAAGTTGTCGTCCTTCATGTAGTTCCAGTCGTCGCAGTGGGCCGTGTCGCGCGGTATGCCGCCGTGGACGAAGGTGTAGTGCTCCGTCTCAATGAGCTCGGGCATGGAGGCGAGGAACTCGAACTCGCGCGCGTAGGCCGCGCTCAGCGCCTCGCGGAACTCGTCCACGCTGAAGTCGGGCGTGATGTCAAAGCCGATCTCCTCGCACATCTGCGCCAGCAGGCCGGGGCCGAGGCCGTTGCTGTTTGAGAGGAGGTAGTCCTTCACGTACCAGTCGGTGCAGGGCTTGGTGTGGAACTCGTCGTCGTACCAGTAGTCGCAGTTGCCCA
This sequence comes from uncultured Oscillospiraceae bacterium, assembly GCA_944385805.1. Classification (GTDB taxonomy): domain Bacteria; phylum Bacillota; class Clostridia; order Oscillospirales; family Oscillospiraceae; genus Scatomorpha. The sequence continues at coordinate 10,563 of CALWYR010000092.1, read as the reverse complement.
GCACGAAGAGGCAGCGCCGCCGCTCGCGCAGGCGCATGAGGAAGCGCAGCGTCTCCAGGCTCTGCGGGCCCTTTTCCATTATGTCGCCGACGAAGACCAGCGTGTCCTCGGGCCGGAGCTCCAGCTTCGCGAGCAGGCCCTTCAGGTAATCAAGGCTGCCGTGTACGTCGGATATTGCGATTATGCGGCCCGTCTGCGGCAGCTCTCTGCGCTCTATGCGCACCGGGGTAATCATACGTCGCGCTCCATCAGTATCTGGTCGCTGGCCACGCCGGGCTCTATGCGCAGGTCGCGGAAGCCGTAGTGCCGGTAGAAGGCGATGGCGTGCTCGTTGGTGACGGCGACGTGCAGCCTCACGGCGCGGCGGTTCTTGAGGTAGAAGTAGCTGGCCGCCATGCCGATGAGCTGGACGCCGAGCCCGTGGCCGCGGAACTCGGGCAGCAGGTAGAGGAAGCTTATCCAGCCGCAGTTGTCCTCCTTGCCGCGCTTGGGGTCGAGCTCGAGCACGCCGGCCGGCTCGTCGCCGGAGAGCACCTTCAGCAGCGTGCCGGGGTCCTTGGCGGCGTGGGAGCGGGCGCTGGAGAGATAGACGCTGCTCATGAAGCCGGCGTCGGAGCCGTGCGCGACTGTCCAGCTGTCGCGGTAGCAGCTTATGTAGAAGGCGGCGTCGGCCTTGCCGCGCGGGTTGAGCGGCTCGAAGCGCAGGCTGGTGGGGTCGTCCTTGCGGGTGTCGCGCCACCACTTCTGGCGCGCGAAGGTGGAGAGCTCGCCGAGGTGCGAGTTGTCGTTGTAGTACTCGACCGTGAATTTGCCGTCTGCATAGCGCAGCAAGCTCACGGAGGTGTTGTCGCCGTGCATCATCGCCTCGGGGTCGTTCGGCGCTATACCGAGCACGCCGAGGAGGAAAATCTTGATGCACATGCCGTGGGCGACGATGCCGACGGTCTCGCCGTCATGCGCGCGGGCGATCTCCTCAATGGCGGCGGTCATGCGCCGCCGGCACTGCTCGAAGCTCTCGCAGCCGGGGACGGACCACTTTTCGGGGTCGTTGTTGAAGTTGTACATCTGCTCGGGCCACTTATAGCTCAGGTCGCCCCAGCTGTCGCCCTCCCAGACGCCCATGTGTATCTCGCGCAGCGCGCGCGTGGTGCGCAGCGTCAGATCCCGGCCGCGCAGCAGCGCGCCCGCCGTCTCCGCGGCGCGGTCGAGGTCGCTCGAATATACGGCGTCGAGGTGTATGTCCTTAAAGCGCCCGGTGAGGGCGTCTATCTGCTTTTTGCCGCGCTCGGTTACCTTTCCGTTCCAGTGCCCCTGCGCGCGGCGGAAGAGGTTGCCCTCCGCCTCGGCGTGGCGAATGAGATATATTGTCGTCATGCTCCCTACCGTCCTCAACAAATATTGACCATCCGGCCCATGTCGTTTATAATACTCCTTGGATTTTACTCTTGAAGCCACTTGCTATTTTACAATATTCCGCGGTGATACGCAAGCGGCGCGGAGGTCAAAGTGAAAGTTATACATTTAATTAGCGGCGGCGACACCGGCGGGGCCAAGACCCACGTCCACTCCCTGCTGCGCGGACTGAGCAAGAGCGTCGACGTGACGCTGGTCTGCTTCCGGGACGGCCCCTTCGCGGAGGAGGCGGCGGCCCTGGGCATAGACACGCGCGTCTACCCCGGCAGGTTCTTCTCCGCGCTCGGCGAGGTGGAGGGGCTGATACGCTCCGGCGGCTATGAGCTCATACACTCCCACGGCTCGCGCGGCAACCTCGCCGGCGTGCTGCTCGCGCGCAGGACGCGCCTGCCAATTGTCAGCACCGTGCACAGCGACTGGAAGCTCGACTACCTGGGCCGCCCGCTGGCCGCGGCGACTTACGGCCGCCTCAACGCCTGGGCGCTCAGGCACATCAAGTACCACGTCGGCGTCTCGGACGCCATGCGCGCGCTGCTCATAGCGCGCGGCTTCCGCCGCAACGACACCTTTGCCATCTATAACGGCATAGATTTCAGCCGGGCCATACCGTACACCGACCGCGCGGCCTTCTATGAGCGCGTGGGCGCGAAGATAGCGCCCGGCGACGTGGTCGTGGGCGCGGCGGCGCGTCTGGACCCGGTCAAGGACCTGGCCACGCTGGTGCGTGCCGTCGCGAAGGCGCGCGAGACCTGCCCCAACGTGAAGCTGATACTCGCGGGAGAGGGCGCGGAGCGGCCCCGGCTCACGGAGCTGGCCGCCGAGCTCGGCATGGCGGACGCGCTCACGCTCTGCGGCTGGGTCGACGACATGGACGAGTTCTACGGCTCCATCGACATCAACGCCCTCACCAGCATCTCCGAGACCTTCCCCTACGCGATAACCGAGGGCGCGGCGCACCGCCTGCCCACTGTCTCCACCCGCGTGGGCGGCATACCGCAGCTCATCCGCGATGGCGAGACGGGCTACCTCGCCGGGGTCGGGGACTTCGGGACCCTCGGCGCGCGCATAGCGGAGCTGGCCGCGAGCGCGGACAGGCGCGGGGCCATGGGCGAGGCGCTCTTCGAGCGCGCCTCGCGGGATTTCTCCATCGACGCCACCTGCCGCGAGCAGGTCGCCGTCTATGAGCAGATACTCGAGCGCGAGAGAAACGGCGCTCGCGCGGGGGTGCTCATCTGCGGCGCCTACGGCATGGGCAACGCCGGCGACGAGGCCATTCTCGACGCGCTGGTGGGCGAGATGCGCGCCATCGACCCGCTGATGCCGGTGAGCGTCCTCTCCCGCGACCCGCGCGGCGCCATGGAGCGGCTGGACGTGGAGTCGGCGCACACCTTCAACGTCCCGCGCGTGCTCTCGCTCATGCGCCGGCGCGCGCTCTATATCAACGGCGGCGGCAGCCTCATACAGGACGTCACCAGCCGCCGGAGCCTCTGGTACTATCTCTTCACCCTGCGCGCGGCCAAAAAGCGCGGCTGCCGCGTCATGATGTACGGCTGCGGCATCGGCCCCGTCACGCGCGAGAGCGGCGTGAAGAGCGCGAAGAGGACGCTAAACGGCTGCGTGGACGTCATAACCCTGCGCGAGCCGGACAGCGTGGAGGAGCTCGCGCGCTTCGGCGTGACCGAGCCGGAGATAATCCTCGCCGCCGACCCGGCGCTGACGCTCTCCGCCGCGCCGCGAGAGGCCGTGGACGCGGAGCTGGAGAGGGCCGGCGTCGCGCCGGGCACGCCCTGCGCGGGCTTCGCGCTGCGCCAGTGGCCGGGCTTTGCCGGGCACGTGGCGGACTTCGCCGCGCTGGCCCGCCGGCTCTATACAGAGCGCGGGCTCACGCCCGTGTTCATCCCAATAAACCACAACAGCGACTCCGACGCCGCCGAGGCCGTGGCGCGGCTCATCGCGGACATACCGCACGCGCTGCTGCCCGGGCCGCTGCCCTCGGAGCTCGCCATCGGCGTGCTGGGCCGAATGGAGATAGCCGTCTCCATGCGCCTGCACGGCCTTATCTTCGCCGCCGGGCAGGGGACGCCGGTCGTCGGAGTGAGCTACGACCCCAAGGTCGCGGACTTCCTGAAGTGCATCGACGGCGAGTGCGTCCCGCTGGAGGAGGCCGGGGCGGATACGCTCTGGGCGCTCGCCTCGCGCGCGCTGGCAAAGCGCGCCGATCCCGAGGCGCTGGCCGGGAGCGTCAGGGCCCTGCGCGAGCTTGAATCGCGCAACAGCGCAGCCGCCGCGCGGCTGCTTGGCAAGGAGGTGCCGGGAAATGTTTAAGGCTGCCGCTGTCGTCTCCGGCGACGGCTACGAGCTGCAGAGCCTGCTGGACGGGCTTATATTCGGCGAGATACCGGGATTCGCCCTCGCCGCCGTGGTGGCGACGGAGCCGGGCTCCAACGCCCTGGCCCGGGCCGCCCGCGCGGGCGTGCCCACCTATACGGTCGACGCCGGCATCTTCCCCAACAGCGCCACCTTCACCCGCGCGCTGACGGCCAAGCTGATGGACCTGGACGTGGAGGGCGCGCTGCTCTGCGCGGTGGAGCCGGAGCCGGGCGAGAGCTTTTACCGCGCCTTCGCCGGGCGCTGCGTCTGCCTGCGCCTCACGCGCGCGGCGGGCTCTCTGACCGCCGTGGCGGCGCTCGCCGACGCCGACGGCAGCGAGGCGCGCCGCCTGGGCCGCGCCAGCATCGACGCGCCTGAGAATATGGACACGGCCACGCTGCGCCGCGCGCTGGTAGAACACGGCGCCGGTGACATGCTGTCCGGCGCCGTGAAGAGCTATATGAAGGATTTTCACTCCTGAGCGGCGTCCCCCGCCGCCAGCTTGGCGCGCGTCTCCTCATTGGAGAGCTCGCGCAGCTCGCGGAGGAAGGGGAAGGGCGCGCAGTCGGCCACGCCGTAAGTGAGGTTCAGCTCGCGCTCGAGCGGGAGCCAGGTGCTCAGCGGGGCCTCGTTGTGCTGTATGACGGCCTCAAGGCGGTCGAGCGCCTTATAGAACCTCGCCTCCGGCGTCTCGCGCGATTCCATCTCGGCGTAGAGCGCGTCGAGCTTCGGCTGGGCGTCCGGCAGCTTCGCCGTCAGGGCGCGTAAGGCGTCGAGCTCCCTGCTCTCGTCGGCCGCGGTCTTGAGGAAGCTGGGGATGTCGCCGGTGACGGCCTCGCCCCAGTCGTGTATGAGGCACATTTTTATAACCTTCGCCATGTCGAGCCCGGGGAACTCGTCTTCGAGCAGCAGCGCCATGCAGGCGAGGCGGAAGCTGTGCTCGGCGACGCTCTCGTGCCGGCCGCTGTGCGTCCAGCTGTGGCGCGTGCTGCACTTCATGTTCTCGAGAATGTGGAGGAACTCCATAAATTCACTGGGTTTCAAGCTCTGTTCGCCCCTTTCAGCATTGATTCTACCATGTCGCGGGGCGAAACGCAATCTTTTACGGAAGTGACGCCATGATACGACTCTATAACGGATACATAATGCCCATGACGGCGGACTGCTCCATAGTCCCCGGCGAGGTCTGGACGGAGGGGGACAAAATAGTCCATGCCGGGCCCGCCGAGGGCCTGGAGAGGCCGGCCTTCGAGCGCGAGATAGACCTGCGCGGCGGGCTATGCCTGCCCGGCTTCAAGAACGCGCACGCCCACTCGGCCATGACCTTCCTGCGCTCCTACGCCGACGACCTGCCGCTGCAGAGCTGGCTCTTCGACAAGGTCTTCCCGCTCGAGGCGAAGCTGACGCCCGAGGCCGTCTACGCCTTCACGCGCCTCGCCATACTCGAGTACCTCTCCGGCGGCGTCACCGCGAGCTTCGATATGTACTTCCACCGCGAGGCCTACGCCCGGGCCAACATAGACATGGGCTTCCGCACGGTCATCTGCGGCGCGCTCTCCGCGGGCGACCCCATAAGCGTGGCGGAGGAGGACTACGCGAAATTCAATAAGCTCCACCCGCTCATAGGCTACCGCCTCGGCGCGCACGCGGAGTACACCGCCGACGAGGAGCTGCTGCGCGGCCTCGCCGGGCTCGTGCACGAGTACAAGGCCCCCTTCTGGGCGCACAACTCGGAGACGAAGAGCGAGGTGGCCGGCTGCTATGAGCGCCGCGGCATGAGCCCCACGGCCTACTTCGACTCGCTGGGCCTCTTCGACTACGGCGGCGGCGGCTTCCACTGCGTCTGGTGCGACGAAAACGACCTCGACATCTTCGCGCGGCGCGGGCTCTGGGCGGTCACCTGCCCGGCAAGCAACGCCAAGCTCGCCAGCGGCGTCGCCCCGCTCGGGAAGTTCGCCGCGCGCAATATAAAGCTCGCCGTCGGCACCGACGGCCCGGCCAGCAACAACGCCCTCGACATGTTCCGCGAGATGTACCTCGCCTGCGTGCTGCAAAAGCTCGCGAGCGGGGACGCGGCCGCCTGCCCGGCGGAGAATGTGCTCTACGCCGCCTGCTCCGGCGGCGCGCGGGCCATGGGCCTTCCGGACTGCGACAGCCTCGCCGCCGGCAAGCAGGCCGACATAGCCGTAATCGACCTCGACCGGCCCGGCATGAGGCCCATACACGACATCGCCAAGAACCTCGTCTACGCCGGGACGCGCGACTGCGTGCGCCTCACCATGGTCGCGGGGCGGGTGCTCTACGAGGACGGCGGATTCCCCGGCGTCGACGCGGAGGAAATCTACGCCGAGGCGGAAAAATACACGAAGGAGATTTGCGGGCAATGACTCTGGCAGAACGTATAAGCGATTGGGTGGACGCGCACGAGGCCGAGCTCCTGCGAGACATAGCGCGCATAGTCGCCGTGCCCAGCGTGAGCGGCGAGCCCCGCGAGGGCGCGCCCTTTGGCCCGGGGCCGCGCGCGGCGCTCGACGAGATGCTGCGCCTCTGCGCCGAATACGGCTTCAGGACCGATATATACCACGGCGCCATGGGCAGCGCGGACTTCTCCGACGCGCCCGCCGCGCTGGACATACTCGCCCACCTGGACGTCGTCGGCCCCGGCGAGGGCTGGGACAGCGACCCATACAAGGCCGAGCTGCGCGGCGGCTGCCTCTACGGCCGCGGCGTCGACGACGACAAGGGCCCGGCGGTGATGGCGCTCTACGCGCTGCGCTGCCTGAAGGAGCTGGGCGTGGAGCTCACGCACGGCTGCCGCCTGCTCTTCGGCACCGACGAGGAGAACGGCTCGGGAGACCTGCACTATTACTACGACGACCACGCCCCCGCGCCCAACACCTTCACGCCGGACTCGGGCTTCCCCGTCTACAACGTGGAGAAGGGCACCTACCGCGCCGCGATCGAGCGCTCCTGGCCCGCCGGGGACGGGGGAGCGCGCGTCGTCTCCGCGCGCGGCGGCTTTCGCATAAACGTCGTCCCGGCCGAGGCCGAGGCCGTCATAACCGGGCTAGACGCGCCCGGCGCGCTCGCGCTCGGCGGCGCGGCGGCGGACAAATGCGGCGTGGAGCTGCTTGCCGGGGACGAGCCCGGCGGCTGCAGGCTCCTCGTGCGCGGGCGTCAGGCCCACGCCGCCTCGCCCTGGGACGGCTGCAACGCCGTCACGGCGCTACTCGAGGTGCTCGCGGCCCTGCCGCTGGGCGGCGCGGCCTGGGAGAGCGTGCGCGCCCTCGCGCGCCTGCTGCCCCACGGCGACTGGCGCGGAGAGGCCGCCGGCATCGCCCAGGCGGACGGGCTCTCCGGCGAGCTGACCGTCTCCGCCAACATCCTCGAGCTGGACGAGGGCTCGCTCCGGCTCGACTGCGACGCGCGCGTGCCGCTCTGCGCCAACGAGGCCAACTGCCGCGCCGTCTTCGAGCGCGCGCTCGGCGAGGCGGGCTTTGCCGTCAGCGGGGAGATGGAGCCCGGGCACCACACCCCCGCCGGGGGCGAGTTCGTGCGCACCCTGCTCGCGAGCTACGAGCGCTTCAGCGGGCAAAAGGGCGAGTGCCTCTCCACCGGCGGCGGCACCTACGTCCACGACATCCCCGGCGGCGTCGCCTTCGGGGCCTCGATGCCGGGCTTTGACACGAAGCTGCACGGCGCGAACGAGCGCATCCGCGTGGCCGACGCGCTCGCCGCCTGCAAGATATTCGCCCTGGCCATAGCCGGGGTATGCAAATAATAGGAGGATAAAACCATGATAACCAGGAACGCAGACCGCGAAATCTCCATCCGTGAACACGCCTTCGGCGGCTCGGGCCGCATGTACGCCCGCGTCATCGCCTCGGAGCAGACGCTCTACGGCAAGAACCGCCTCTTCAACCACGTCTGTCTCGAGCCCGGCGACGAGATAGGCTGGCACGTCCACAAGGGCGACGGCGAGGCCTATTACATCCTCTCCGGAGAGGGCGAGTACAACGATAACGGCGCCGTCACCACCGTCTATCCCGGCGACGTCACCTGGACGCCCGACGGCGAGGGCCACAGCATCAAGCCCGTGCCCGGCGGCCGCCTGGAGCTCATCGCCCTCGTCGCGTACAGCAAATGAGCGACACGCTCGGCGCGAGCTTCCGGGAGATTTACGAGCGGATAAAGCTTCAGTTCTATCACGAGATATACAGCGCCTCGCACGAGACCGGCATGGCCATCACGGCGGTGGAGGCCTTCTCGCTGGAGGTAATAGACCAGCTGGGCAAGCCGACGGTGGGCCAGTTCGCCGAGTTTTTGAACATCTCGCGCTCCAACGCGACCTATAAGGTGGCGAACCTGGTGCGCCTGGGCTATCTGCGCAAGGAGCGCTCGGGGCCGGACAAGCGCGAGTATTACCTCGTGCTCACCGACGAGTACCGCGCCCACGCCGCCCTGCTCGACGACTACGTCGCCGCCCTGGTGGAGCGCATCCGCCAGAGCTTCACCCCCGACGAGACCGCCGAGTTCTCGCGCATGCTCAAGATGATAGCCGACGAGCTGCTGCCGCCGATGCAATAAAAAAGTGAGAGCCTCCGGCTCTCACTTTTTTCATGCCCGGCCTTCACACGAAGGGGCGGTCTATGTGTACTTTTGGGTGCGTGTTCCGCCAGAGGCCGCGGACTATGTCCTCGAGCCTGGCCTTGGCCTCGTCCTCGCTGAGCGGGCTGTCGTTGGGCAGCACGGCGTCGAAAATCACGTTGGTGTGCGTGGGGCCGTCGACTATGCGGAAGTCGTGGACGGTGATGCCGAGGCCGAGGGCGCTGACGGCTCCGGCGAGCTGGCCGCGCATTCTGGCGACCTTGGAGTCGTCCGTGCTGATGGGGTCCATGTGTATGACCGCCGAGCAGCCGAGCTCCTTTTGCAGCTCGTACTCCGCCGTGTCTATGGCGTCGTGCAGCTCGTAGATGTCGCCGTCGCCGGGCACTTCGGCGTGGAGCGAGACCATCAGCCGCCCGGGGCCGTAGTCGTGGACGACGAGGTCGTGGACGTTTATCACCTCGGGGTGCGCCATGACTATGCCGCATATATTCTCCACCAGCTCCGGGTCGGGCGCGCGGCCCAGCAGGGGGTTGAGCGTGTCGCGCGCCGCGCTGAAGCCCGACCAGATGATGAAGAGCGCCACCGCCGCGCCCGACCAGCCGTCGATATTGACGCCCCAGATACGCGAGACGAGCATACTCAGCAGCACAACGAGGGTCGCGACGCTGTCCGAGAGCGAGTCGCTGGCCGTGGCGAGCATGCCGGGCGAGTTTATCCTCTTGCCTATCGCGCGGTTATATAGGTACATGTAGCCCTTGACGCAGATCGAGGCGACGAGTATGAGCATCGGGAGCAGCCCGGCGTCCACCGGCTCGGGCGAGCGTATCTTGTCTATGGACTCGAGGCCGAGCTGCACGCCGACGACTATGATAATGAGCGACACCGCCACGCCCGAGATGTACTCTATCCGCCCGTGCCCGAAGGGATGGCCGGGGTCGGGCTTCTTCGAGGCCAGGCGGAAGCCCAGGAGCGTGATGACGCTCGAGCCGGCGTCGGAGAGGTTGTTGAAGGCGTCCGCCGTCACGGCGATGGAGCCGGCCAGCGTGCCCGCTGTGTACTTGAGCGCGAAGAGCAGGACGTTGAGCGAGATGCCCACGATGGAGCAGAGCGCGCCGTAGGCCCGGCGCACCGCCGGGCTTGAGACCTTGCCGCGGTCTTTTATGAAGATTTTAGATAAGAGCGTTATCAAGCGCTAACCCTCCAGATACGGCGATACGGCCCCCGTCCGGGGGCCGTATCGGAAGTTGATTCAGTTCTGTGCCGCCGGGCAATGGGCCGCGGCGCCTGCCGGGGGCGCTTACAGGCCCTCGACGGTGTCCGCCAGCTCGCTCAGCTCGGGGACCTCGAGGGTCTCGAGCTTGCCGGCGTCGCAGGCGGCGGCGTACCCGGGGTTTATCGGGAGCTTGGCTACGACGGGGATGCCGAAGCGCTGCGCGGTCTCGTCTATGTGGCTCTCGCCGAAGACGCTGTGCTTTTTGCCGCAGTCGGGACAGACGTAGTAGCTCATGTTCTCCACGAGGCCGACGACCTGCTTATTCATCATGTTCGCCATGTTGACGGCCTTCTCGACTATCATGCCCACGAGCTCCTGCGGGCTGGTTACGACCACGACGCCGTTGACGGGCAGGCTCTGGAAGACGGTCAGGGGCACGTCGCCGGTTCCGGGAGGCATGTCGACGAACATATAGTCCACGTCGTCCCATATCACGTCCGTCCAGAACTGTTCGACCGCGCCGGCGATGATGGGCCCGCGCCAGACGACGGGGTCGGTCGTGTGCGGCAGCAGCAGGTTCATGCTCATCATCTGTATCCCGCCCATGCTCTTGAGCGGGAGGATGAAGTCCTCGCCGCCGCGGGCCGGACCCTCTACGCCAAACATCTGCGGCACGCTCGGGCCGGTTACGTCCGCGTCCAGGACGGCGGTGCGGTGGCCGCGGCGCTGCATCTCGCAGGCGAGCAGGCCGGTGACGAGGCTCTTGCCGACGCCGCCCTTGCCGCTTACGACGGCGATGACCTTCTTGACGCTGCTGCCCTCGTGCAGGGGTTTGAGCCAGCTCTCCGGGCTGCGGGAGGAGCAGTTCTCCGAGCAGGAGGAGCAGTCGTGATTGCAGTTGGTGCTGTCCATATTTCTACCTCTTTCGCGCGGGGCTGACCCGCTTCTTAATACTCAAC
>CALWYR010000091.1 GCA_944385805.1 uncultured Oscillospiraceae bacterium | reverse complement strand
AATCTTCATGCTCGTCGGCATGATAGTCAACACCATCGTCTCGCCCGGCCTCGCGACGCTGCCCATGGTGGCGTTCTTCGCGCTCGTGGTCGGCTTCTTCCTCGCCAAGAACAAGAAGGCCTACGGCGCCGTGACGCTCAAGGGCCTGCAAAACTCCATGTTCGGCACCATCGCCATGGCCTTCATCCTCGCGGGCATCCTCGCGCAGCTGCTTCGTCAGAGCGGCCTCATCGAGGCGCTCATCTGGCTGGTGGCCAAGGCCGAGCTCAACACGGGACTCATCCCGCTCATAGCCTTCCTCACCTGCATGCTCATCTCCACATCCTGCGGCACATCCACCGGCTCCGTCACGGCGGTTGCGCCCGTGCTGCTGCCTCTCGCGCACAGCCTCAACATAGACGTCGGACTCATGTGCGGCGCAATCATCAGCGGCGCCATCTTCGGCGACAACCTCGCGCCCATCTCCGACACCACCATCGGCTCCGCGCTCACCCAGGAGGCGGATCTCGGCAAGGTCGTGCGCACGCGCTTCCCCTACGCCGCCATTTCCGCGGGCATATCGGCGGTGCTGTTCGTCGTCTTCGGCCTGAGCATGAGCACCGGCCTGCCGCCCGAGCTCGAGCTCGACGGCTCCACCGCGCCCTCCCTCGTCCTGCTTGTGCTGCCCATCGTCATGGTCATACTCATGCGCATGGGCTGGGACCTCATGGCCACGCTCATCATCTGCAACCTCTGCGGCGTCGTGCTCAACCTCGTGCTCGGCACCATTGGCTTTGACGTCATGTTCAGCGTGGACGGCCCCGTCGTATCCGGCATGAGCGGCATGATGACCCTCGTGCTCTATGTGCTCCTGCTCTTCCAGGTGCTCGAGATACTCAACTCCAGCGGCGCGTTTGAGCAGGTGAGCCACGGCATCATGCGCCTGTGCAAGACCCCGCGCTCGGCCGAGATAGTCTGCTACCTGATAGCCTCCGTGGGCTCCATCGTCACCGGCGGCAGCGGCATCGCCATCATCTTTTTCGGCTCGCTGGTGCGCACCATTACAAAGGCTTTCAACATCGACCGCTGCCGCGGCGCGAACATCCTCGACGGCGTCGCCTGCGGCGCGACGGGCCTCATGCCGCACGGCAATCCGACGCTGGTCGCCATCGGCGTCGCCGTGGGCATCGAGGGCGTCAACCCCAACTTCAATTTCCTGAACATCATCCCCTACAACTTCCACTGCTGGGGCCTGCTTATCATCTTCCTGCTGAGCATCCTCACCGGCGTCGGCCGCAAATTCGAAGCGCCCGCCGAGGCCGCCGCTGAGTAATTTTCCACTCGCGCAGACGGCCCGCCCGTGGTATAATGTCCGCACAGCGGACATTATACCTGATTTCAGTCCTTTTTCTCGCCCCTGGCGGGGCAACCGAAAAAGATGACGCGTTTCCGCAGTCTCAGCGAAGGGTGGGCTGTTCATGCAGTACAAAGAGGTCGAAACTTTCCTGGAGCTCGTGCGCACGAGGAATATCACGCGCACGGCGGAGCTCCTGTACGTTTCCCAGTCCACGGTCAGCAACCGCCTCAAGAGCCTGGAGGACGAGCTCGGCTGCCAGCTCATAGTGCGCACGCGCGGCCACCGCGCCGTGCAGCTCACGCGGCAGGGCGAGGAGTTCGTGCAGATAGCCTCGCGCTGGAAGGAGCTCTTCGACGAGACGGAGCGGCTCAAGTCGTCCTCGCTCTCCGTGCTGCGCATTGCCTCGGGCGAGAGCAGCTACTACTCCTGGATAGCGCCCTTCCTGCGCGGCTTCTACGTCAGCCGCGGCGACGCCAAGGTGACGGTGCGCATCTGCGACAGCGACGCGGTCTACCGGCTCGTGGAGCACAACCAGATAGACTTCGGCTTCGCGAGCTACGATTCGTACCGCGAGGGCGTTGAAATCCGCTGCATAGACACCCAGCCGCTCGTGGTGATGCGCTACTGCGAGCACCCGGAGCCCGGCAGGGTCATCCACCCGCGCGAGCTCGACCCCTCGCGCGAGATACGCTTCACCGGCGGCTTCTTCGCCGGGATGAACGCCTGGCACGAGCGCTGGTTCGGCCTGGACCGCAGCTGCCCGCTGGAGGTCAACACGAGCCGCGGCGTCGCGCCGCTGATGGAGGGCACCGACTATTGGGCCGTCAGCCCCATAAGGATGGCGCGCGAGCTCGCGCGGACGATGAGCTTGCAGATATACAGGCTCGACGAAGCGCCCGGCGAGTGGAAGGTCTTCATGCTCCGCCGGAGGGATTCCCAGCAGGGCAACCCCGAGCTCTGCCGCGCCTTCGAGAGCGGGCTGATGGATTTTATCAAGCAAAACCGCGATAAAGGAGAAGATTTGCCTTGAAACTTTTCGATACAACGCTGCGCGACGGCGGCAACGTCGTCGGACACGGCTTCAACGCCGAGCTCACCCTCAGCATAGTCCGCGGCCTGCTCAACGCCGGTATAGCCGACATCGAGCTCGGCAACTGCAAGGGCATCGGCGCCTACGAGCGCGCGGGCGCGACGAAGGCGCTGAGCGACGCGGAGTATTACTCCCTGCTCGCCCCGCTCGCGGACAAGGGCCGCCTGGGCATGTTCGTACTCGCCGGAATGGCGCGCGAGGACGAGGTAAAGGCCGCCGCCGACGCGGGCATGTACTTCCTGCGCGTGGGCGCGAACGCCGGAGACGGCGCGGGCTCGCTCGAGGCCATCCGCATGGTGAAGCGCGCCGGGCTCTACTGCCGCTACGCGCTCATGAAGGGCTACGTGCTCAGTCCCGACGAGCTCGCCGCCGAGGCGAAGATGCTGGAAGACGCCGGCGCGGACTGCGTCACCATCATGGACTCCGCCGGCACCATGTTCCCCGAGGAGACGGCCGAATACGTGAAAACGCTCAAGGCCGCGCTCTCCATTCCCGTGGGCTTCCACGGCCACAGCAACCTCGGCCTGAGCCAGGCGAACGCCCTCTCCGCTGCGAACGCGGGCGCGGACGAGATAGACTGCGGCCTCCTCGGCATGGCCAGGAGCGCGGGCAACTGCGCCACCGAGCTCGCCGCGGCGACGCTCAAGCGCGAGGGCTATCTGCCCGAGGTCGACCTCTACGGCCTGCTCGACTACCTCGACGGCGAGCTCATCCCCGCGATGAAGGCCTATGACTACCACGTCGCCGTCGACCCGACGGCGCTGATGCTGGGCCTCGCGGGCTGCCACTCCGCCTTCCTGCCCCTCTTCAAAAAGGTGGCCGCCGAGGAAGGCGTGAGCCTCCTGCGCCTCATCGCCGAGGTCTCCGCCGTCGACCGCAAAGCGCCCGGCGAGGAGCTGATACGCTCCACCGCCGCGAAGCTGAAATAAGAACAGCCGCAAAAATGCCCCCTGATGCGCAATCAGGGGGCGTTTTTACGTTTGCGGGCTCAGGCCGCGGCCTCGGCGGCCTCGTAGGCGGCCAGGCGCACGGCGACGTTCTCCTGCAGGCTGCGGTAGAAGAACTGGTAGTCGTAGAGATGGTAGATGCCGGGCTCGAAGAGGTCGAGCACGGGCGGGTATTCGTCGGGCGTGACGTCCGTCACCTTGAGCGTGCCGCGCTCCGGGTCGATGTAAGCGCCGCAGAGCTGCGGGATTTCGCTCGTTATCGAGCCGGAGTAGTCCGTGAAGCAGGCGCCGGGGTTTTCCTCCTTCGGCGCGGCGGTGGAGTCCGTGCGCCAGTTGAGCGGGTTTATGCACAGGCTCATGGTCCCGGCGGGCACCATCATGGAGTCCGTAATACTCTCGGCCTCGCTGTTGAAGGCTATGACCACGCCCGTGTCGTCCTCGCCGGAGGCGAAGCGCAGCTGCGGGTATTCGGCGCAGTCCTCGGCCGTGACGCGCCAGCCGATGGCGTAGCAGGCGACGAGCCTGCCGGCGAGCTCTTCGTCGCCGAAGCGCTCCTTTATCAGGCGCAGGCAGAGGTCCGCGCCCTGCGAGAAGCCCG
>CALWYR010000090.1 GCA_944385805.1 uncultured Oscillospiraceae bacterium | reverse complement strand
AAGGAGGAGCTTTTGTGACGAACAAGGACATTTTCAAGGCCGCCGGGAACATCTCCGGCGAGCTCATAGACGAGGCCGCCGCGCCGCGGAAATCCCGCCGCGGCCTTATAGCCGGGGCCGCCGCCCTCGCCGCCTGCGCGGCGCTGGCGCTCATCGCCTGGCAGCCATGGACCTCGGGCGCGGTAGCTGAAACCCCCGGGAGCGCGGCCGCGGAAAGCGCGCCCGCCGCGACGCCTGCAAACGGCGTCTTCGTCCCCGCGGAGCCCTGGGAGGCCGTTTACATCCCGCCCGAGCCGATGCCGGAGGCGCCCGCGGAGGGCATGGCGGCGGACATGATAGGCTTTTTTATCCTGAACGGGCGCATGTACACCCAGACGGCGCAGTATATAGACCCCTCCCTGCTCGGTGAGCGCGTCGGCTCCGTCACGGGCGGGATCGACGAGTGGTCGGGCGCGGAGGAATATGTCGAGGGCGCGTCGAGCGTCGCAGGCGAGGTCTACGCCGTGCGCGGCTACGACGAGGGCTTCCGCCTCGCGCTGGCGACGGGCACCGGGGCCGAGCTCTACGACTGCCTGAGCGGCATCACGCTCAGCTCCGGCGCGGATTTATTTGAAAGCCGCCTGCACATCGAAACCGCCGTCGCCGCCTGGTGCGTCGCGGACGCGGACTGGGAGCTGGGCGAGGACGCGCGCCGCTATATTGAGCTCGAATCGCTCGAGCCCTTTGTCGCCACGCTGCTGGCCTCGCCCATGCAGGACTGGGGCCGCGGCGGCGAAAACGGCGACATCTACGACTACGATTTCGCCGAGGCGCACCTCTATTTTGAGCTCGCCGACGGCACGGTCGTGCCGCTGCGCCTCTTTGAAAACGGCTGCGTCAAGTACGACGGCAGCGCCGCGCGCGTCTGCGCCTACATGCCCGGCGCGATTTTCGACGAGGTCTTCGCCCTCTGCCGCGCCTGAGCGGCGGACATGAAAAGAGCGCCCCGCGGGGCGCTCTTTTCATGTCTTTGGGCTTACCATTTTGGCTCCTTCGTTTTGGCCAGGACGAAGACCAGCGCCAGCGCCGCGGCCTCGAGGCCGGTGAAGAGCCAGATCGCGCCGGCGTAGCTGCCGCTCGCGGTCTGCATGGAGCCGGCCAGGGTGCTGGCGAAGCTGGCGAGCAGGATGTTGAGGTTGACGATGCTGAGGTTCTGGCCGTAGTGCGCCGGGCCGAAGAACTCCTGCGCCAGGCTGGCCGAAATCGTGGGCACCGCGCCGTAGCACGCGCCGATGAGCATCATCGCGCCTATCAGCAGCCAGCTGGCGCCGCTCCCCACGGCGAAGGCCGCGAGCGCGCCGCAGACGATATAGAGCAGCGCGTCGAGCGCGAGCGAGACGCGGAAGCCGCAGCGGTCGTGGATGCCGCCGAAGACTATGCGCCCGAGCCCGTTCATCACGCTCACGAGGCCCACGGCCACGGTCGCCACGCCCGGCGCGGCCCCGCCCTCGGTGAAAATGTAGCTCGCGTGGGCGATGAGGCCCGAGCCGAAGCCCGTGCCGATGAGCGCGAGGACGAAGAAGACCCAGAAGCGCGGCGTCTTCAGCATCCCCGCGGGCGTGAGGCCGCCCGCCGCGGCCGCCGCCGCGCCTTCCGCCGGTGCAGGCGGCAGGATGAAGAAGCGGCCTATGACGGCGCTCGCGAGTATAAGCGAGCCCGTGAGTATGTAGGTGAGGTGCCAGCCGAAGCCCGGCGAGGCTATGAGCCGCCCGGCAAGCGTGCCCAGCAGCAGCGTGCTCGCGCCGAAGCCCATCAGCAGCACGCCGCTCGCGAGGCCCTTCCTGTCCGGGAAGCGCGGCACCACGGCGCTTATGACGCCGTTATAGACGAAGCCCACGCCGATGCCGGCGACGGCGAAGGCGGCGTAGAGCAGCCAGAGCCGCTCCGCCGTGAGGAACATGCAGAGCACATAGCCCGCGAAGCCCAGCACGCCGCCGGCGGGCACGGTGAAGCCCACGCCTAGGCGCGAGGCCAGCGCCCCGCCGATGACGCCGCCCAGGCAGAAGCAGGCCAGCATCACGGTGAAGCACATGCCGAGCTGGGCGCTGGTCCAGCCGAAGCCGGCGGCGAAGGGCGTGGAGTAGATGCTCCAAGCGTAGATAACGCCGTTTATCAGCATGACGGCGGTGCCGGCCACGAGCGCCGTCGTGCGGGAGTAGGTCTTTTTCATCTAAGGCCCCCTGTGCCGCCGCCCGCGCGGGGCGGGCGGCGTTTTTTTCTTTCGGTCTCAGCAGCTGCGGATAAGGCGCAGATAGAACTCGGCGCACTTGACGGCCTTCCAGGTGGGGATGCGCTCGTTGACGCCGTGTATCGTGCCGCGCTCCTCCTTGGAGAGCTCCAGCGGGCAGAAGCGGTAGACGTTGCTGCTGATGCGGTCGTAGTGGCGCGAGTCGCTGGCGGCCAGCATCAGGTAGGGGCTGACGATGGCCTTGGGCCAGGTGCGCCTGATGGCGTCCGTCAACCGCTCCCAGGCCTCGCCCGAGGTTTCCGAGTACCTGCTCGGCTCGGCGGCGTAGATGCGGCGCACGGCGACGTCCGGGTTGAAGACCGCGTCGCGCACCCGCTGCTCGGCCTCGCCGCAGCTCTCGCCGTTTATGACGCGCAGGTTAAAGCCCACGCTGGCGCGGGAGGGCAGGACGTTGTTCTCCGGGCTGCCGGACATCTGCGTGGCGGCGCAGGTGGTGCGCATGAGGGCGTTGAGCTCGCCGCCGCTCACCTGGCAGACTATGTCGAGCACCAGCTTGAAGACCTTCAGGTTCGCGAGCACGAGCCGCATGGGGAAGCTGGCGTGGCGGCCGAGGGTGTCGAGCATCTGCTCCACCGGCGGCGTGAGCGTGAAGGGCGCGGGCGACGCGTCCACCTCGCAGACGGCCTCGGCCAGCTCGCCGACGATGGTCTGCGGCGGGGGCGAGGAGGCGTGGCCGCCGCCGCTCTCGGCCTCGAGCGCGAGGCGCAGCTGGCCCTTCTCCGCCGTACCCACAAGGGCGCAGGGAGCCTTTACGCCCGGGAAGGCCCCGGTGACCACAGCGCCGCCCTCGTCGAGCACCAGCGCGGGGCGCACGCCGCGCTCCTCGAGCGCCGTCACTATGTCGCCCGCGCTGGGCCCGGCGGGCTCCTCCTCGCCGGAGAAGGCGAGGTAGATGTCGTTGGCGGGCACGAAGCCCTCGCTTATGAGCTGCTCGGCGGCCTCCATCACGGCGCAGAGCGTGACCTTGGTGTCCAGCGCGCCGCGGCCGTAGATGACGCCGTCCTTGAGCACGGCGTCGAAGGGCGGCTCGTCCCAGCCCTCCCCGTCGGCGGGCACCACGTCGTAGTGCGCCATGAGCACGGTGGGCCGCTCGCTCGACCTGCCGCGCCAGGTGTAGAGCAGGGCGCAGCGGGCTATGCGCTCGGGCTGGCAGCGCTCCGCCAGCAGCGGATAGCGCTCGATCAGGTACGCCCTGAACTTCTCGAACTCCGCGGCGTCCTCGCGCGCGGGGTCGGCGCTGGAGACGGTGCGGCAGCGTATCATCTCGCGCAGGCTCTCGACCACGCGGTCGTAGTCCACGCTGACCTCGTCCGGGTCGGCGCGCAGCTCGGGCGCGGGGCGGAATTTCAGCGCCCGCGTCACCAGCACGCCCGCGCCGGCGGCAAGGCCGGCCCCGGCGGCGCCGAGGATAAATTTCGTGGCTTTTTTCATCAGACCAGACCTTTCTTATAGAGTATGCGCGCCGCGACGATGGCGATGACCGCGCCCACGGGCACGAGCACGCCCACGCTGCTGGCCAGCGCCGGCACGCAGACGAAGAGGACTATCATGAATATCAGCGGGGCCATGGCTATCTTCCAGTTCTTCGAGACATATACCACGGCCAGCGGCCCGAAGAGGGCCGGCAGGATGTTGTCAAAGGCCGGCTGCAGCAGCGGCGACTCGATGAAGCCGCGTATGGAGCTCAGCGCCAGCACGCCTATGGCGATTATGGCCGTCGTGACGAGGCTCGATACGCCGATGGCGATAGTGGAGATGAGCTCGCCCTCCTCCGTACCGGCCTCCACGCCGCTCGCCTGCATGGCGTTGAGCGCGCAGGGCACCTTGAGGCTCGTGAGGTTGCCCGTGAGGAAGCCGAGGTAGCTGCCGCCCGTGCCCAGCATGGGCACGTAGGTCAGCACCTCTATGGTGCCGACGGTCCAGTATATGGGCGCGACGCCCAGAAGGCCGCGCAGCAGGTCGGTTATCGGCGGCCATGCGTCGTAGACCACGCATATCGTGGTTGGCACGGCCAGCAGCAGCAGCGAGCCGGTGAGCATCCACCAGCGGCCGACATAGTGCTCATAGTCGCGGAAGTCCGCGTATTTCTGTGCTCTTCTCATGTCCGCACCCCCTCAGCCCGCTATCATGTTGACAAGGTTGGTTATCGGGATGCTGATCGCCATGCCGCCCAGCATGCTGATGGGCAGGGCGTAGTCCTCCATCCACTTCCAGTGCAGCAGCTTGACGAAGACCGCGCAGACGCACATTATGAGCGCCGAGGCTATCATGACGAAGCAGGGTATCCAGCCGCGCAGGCCCTCGCTGACGGTGGCGAAGATCATGCCGAGGAAGGCGCTTATCATGCCGAGGAAGAGCGCGGTCATGAAGAGGCTGCCCCAGTGCTCGTCCTTCTGGCGGATGCGCATGACGCCGTTTTCAATCTTCTTGCCTATGGTCGGGACGAGCACCGGCCCGGGTATGATGCCCAGCGTCATAACCCAGGCTATGGCCGCGAAGGTGACGGGGTC
>CALWYR010000089.1 GCA_944385805.1 uncultured Oscillospiraceae bacterium | reverse complement strand
CTAAGTCATCTAGGCTTCTTGACCGAAATCTCAAAGCTTCGAGCTTCGTTCGACTTGCATGTGTTAGGCACGCCGCCAGCGTTCGTCCTGAGCCAGGATCAAACTCTCAAATATGGTATCTTAGCCGAACCTCTGTCCGGTTAAAACCTATCCGAGCTGTTCGTCACAGTCTCTTCAAAAGAATTGTTCGCAGGCTCCTTAGAGCCTGCTTAAAGAACCCTTCTCTGGTGCTTTTCGCATAAGCTTTTACTTACATTGTTTAATTTACAAGGTGCACTCGCACTCGCCGTCCGGCTCAATTTGGAGGGCCCTGCGGCTCTCTTTTGTTGGGGCCTCTCGGTGAGGTGCTTGATTAATATAGCATTCCGCGGGGCGAATGTCAAGAGTTTTTTTCAAATTTTTTCGAGGTTTTTTACCCGGGCCTTTTTGCCGATGAAAACGCTGGACTCGCGGCCGCTCATGCTGTACAATTATATCACACTTTCTACGGAGGTCATACTATATGAAAGTCGCGCTTATCCAGCTCGCGTGCACGGACGACAAGGCCCGAAACCTCGCCCACGCCGCCGGGATGATAGCCGCAGCGGCCGAGGGCGGTACGGACCTTGTCGTGCTGCCGGAGATGTTCTGCTGCGAATACCGCAACCCCAGCTTCATTGCCAACCAGGAAAGCGCCGGCGGCCCGGCCTGGACCATGCTCAGCGAGGCCGCGGCCAGGCACGGCGTCTGGCTCATCGGAGGCAGCATACCGGAGAGCGAGGGCGGGAGGCTCTACAACACCAGCTTCGTCTTCGACCGCTCGGGGCGGCAGGCCGCGCGCTGCCGCAAAAGCCACCTCTTCGACATTGACGTCAAGGGCGGGCAGTTCTTCCGCGAGAGCGACACCTTCACGCCCGGCGACGAAATCTGCGTCTTCGACACCGAATTCGGGCGCATGGGCCTGTGCATCTGCTTTGACATGCGCTTCCCCGAGCTCGCGCGCATCATGGCGCTCGAGGGGGCCTGGGCAGTGTTCTGCCCGGCCAGCTTCAACATGACCACGGGCCCCGCGCACTGGGAGATAATGTTCCGCTCCCGCGCCGTGGAGAGCCAGGTCTACACCCTCGGCTGCGCGCCCGCCCGCGACGAGGCCGGCTCCTATGTGAGCTACGCCAACTCCATCGTCGTCCACCCCTGGGGCAATGTGCTCGCCCGCGCCGGGGCGGAGGAGTGCATCCTGCGCGCCGAGATTACGAAGGCCGAGGCCGACTCGGTGCGTGAGCAGCTGCCGCTTCTGAGCGCGCGGCGCGCGGACATGTACACGCTCAAAAGGCGCGGAGAGGGGGCGGCGCCGTGAAGGGGCTCGAGTTATGCAGGCAGTATTATAATGAGGTGGGCGCGCCCGCGCTCAAGTCCGGCTTCCCCGAGCTCATGGCGCGCGCCGCCGTGGGGCTCGCCGGGCAGGGCAGCGACTGCCTGGGCTTTGACGACGAATTCTCCCGCGACCACGACTTCGGCCCCGGCTTCCTGGTCTGGCTGACGGACGAGGACTTTGAGAAATACGGCGCCGAGCTGCAGGCCGCATACGACGCGCTGCCGCGCGAGTTCCGCGGCTATACGCGCAAGCCCACGCACACCGGATCCCAGCGCGTGGGGGTCATGCGCACGACGGACTTCTACAACTATTATATAGGCTGCACCGTGCCCGAGAGCCTCATGAAGTGGGTGCGCATACAGGAGCACTTCCTCGCCACCTGCACCTCGGGCGAGGTCTTTGAGGACGGGCTGGGCGAGTTCACGGCGATAAGGAACGCGCTCCTGCCCTGCTATCCCGAGGATGTGCGGCTCAAGAAGCTGGCCGCCCGAGCGGCGACGATGGCCCAGTCGGGGCAGTATAACTATTTCCGCATGATGCGGCGCGGGGACGTCTTCGGCGCGAGGCTCGCGCTGGCGGAGTTCCTCAACGCTTCGCTCTCAATGCTCTACCTGCTCAACTTCCGCTACGAGCCCTTCTACAAGTGGCAGTTCGCGGGCGCGGAGGGCCTGGTAGCGATGGCGGAGGCCCTGCCCTATCTCAAGGACATCGCCGCCTCGTCCACGCGCAGGGATGAGCGCGCCATAGCCAACGACATCGAGGCCGCCTGCGCCGTGGCGATAAGCGAGCTGAGGCTTCAGGGGCTAACCGAGGCGGAGGGGGACTACCTCGAGCCGCACGCCTATTCCATCATGGCGCACATTGAAGACGAGACCGTCAGGAATCTACACGTTATGGAGGGTTAATCATGGACAAGCGTTACGAAAAACTCATCGCCTGCCGCGACTACGTGCGCGCGCGCACAGATTTCGTGCCCAAGGTCGCCCTGGTGCTGGGCAGCGGGCTGGGCGGCTTTGCGAAGGAGCTGGAGGTGGCCTGCGAGGTCGGCTACGCCGAGATCCCCGGCTTCCCCGTCTCCACGGTCGCCGGGCACGCGGGCAAGTTCATCTTCGGCACGCTCTCGGGCGTCAACGTGGTCTGCATGCAGGGCCGCGTCCACTACTACGAGGGCTACGGCATCGACGACGTGGTGCTGCCCGTGCGGCTCATGAGGGCGCTGGGCGCGGAGATACTCTTCCTCACCAACGCCTCCGGCGGCGTCAACAGAAGTTTTGAGGCCGGCGACCTGATGCTGATAACCGACCACATCGCTGTCTTCGTGCCCAACCCGCTTATCGGGCCCAATATCGAGGAGCTGGGGGTGCGCTTCCCCGACATGTCGCACATCTACGACCCGGCGCTCTGCGATGTGATACGCTCCGCCGCCGCGGCCGGCGGCGTGGCGCTGCGCGAGGGCGTCTACTGCCAGCTCACCGGCCCGAGCTACGAGAGCCCCGCCGAGGTACGCGCGCTCGCCGCGCTGGGCGCGGACGCCGTGGGCATGTCCACCGCCGTGGAGGCCATCGCTGCCAACCACTGCGGGCTGCGCGTCTGCGGCGTGAGCTGCGTCTCCAACAAGGCCGCGGGCCTCTCCCCCACGCCGCTGAGCCACAAGGAGGTGCAGGAGGCCGCCGACAAGGCGGCGCCGCTCTTCACCCGCCTCGTGCGCGAGAGCATAGCCGCCATGGGCAGGTGAATATACAAGAGGAAATCCCGCGCGGCCTCCGCGTGGGATTTTCCGTCCTGCGGGCCGGCGGGATTTCGTTAATTGAGCGCGGCCACGCCCAGGTTGAGGTAGAGCGCGAAGGCGCACCAGAGGACGTAGGGCGCCATGAGCAGGCCGGCGAGGTCGTCGAGCCGCCTGAAGCGCGCCCAGGTCCAGATGACCAGCGCCAGCAGCGCCGCCAGCCAGGCCGCAGCGCCCCAGTACAGCCCCAGCCCGAAGAAGAGCCCCGGCCAGAGCGCGTTGGCCGCGAGCTGCGCCGCGTAGAGCCGCAGCGCCCCGCGCCGCTCCCCGGCGGGGCCGCGCAGGCAGTAGACCCGCGCCGCGGCCGCGCCCATGAGCACATAGAGCAGCGTCCAGACGGCCGGGAACAGCCAGCCCGGCGGCGAGAGCGGCGGGCGCGAGAGCCCCGTGTACGAATCCATGCCGCCGCCCAGAAGCGCGCCCAGCGCTCCGGCGGCGAGCGCCAGCAGCACCGAGACGAGCAGCGGCTTCCATTTGAGCTTCAAGAGCATCACCCCGGTGAAAGTTTACGATTTATCCTTGGGAAATATGCGCCCGGAGCTCTTTTTCATACAGGCAAGCGCTTCCGCCAGGCCCCGAGGGGTCAGGCAGAAGCGCTTTTGCGGTATTGTCGGAGCCGGGGCCGCCCGGCGCGGCCGCCTTCGTGCGCAGGCTCGCCGATCCGGGAGCACGGGGCCACAGGGCCCTCACCGCCCAGGTCAACCGCATCATGGAGCTTTCCGGCCAGCCCGGCATGGTGTCGGA
>CALWYR010000088.1 GCA_944385805.1 uncultured Oscillospiraceae bacterium | reverse complement strand
ACGAGGGCGGCGTGCCCGAGGTCGAGCTCGTGCCCAACGTGCTCGAGCTGGTCTGGAGCAAGCTCTTCGTCAACATCGGCATCAACGCCATCTGCGCGCTGACCGACGGCCTCAACAAGACCGTCGTCATCAACGAGTTCGCGCACAAGGCCAGCTATACCCTGGTCAAGGAGGCCGTCGAGGTCGCCAACGCCGTGGGCATGAAGTTTGACTTTGAGAAGGAGTTCAAGAACGTCATGGACATCGCCACTGTCACCGGCGAGAACGTCTGCTCCATGCTCGCCGACGTGCGCCACAAGCGCCGCACCGAGGTCGACCGCATCAACGGCGCGGCCGTCAGCGAGGGAGCGAAGGTCGGCATGGCCGCCCCATTCAACGAGTTCATCACCAACCTCATCCACGCGAAGGAGTTGCTGTACTGATAACAGCGGAAAATCCGAAATCCAAGCGTTTTACAGTTGACCGCGGGCCGGTTTGACTGTATTATAAAACGTAAGGGCAAAGCAGAGAGGGCGCGCCCAACGGCGCGCCCTTTTGATGAATGGCACACAATTCACAAACGGAGGCGCTACATGGAGTACAAGACTGATATAGAGATAGCACAGGCCTGTGAAAAGGAGAGGATAACCTCCGTCGCCGAGCGCGCGGGCATCCCCGAGGAGTATATAGAGCAGTACGGCGGCTACAAGGCCAAGGTCGACTATAAATTCCTCAAGGACAACGCCTCGAAGCCCGACGGCAAGCTGATACTTGTCACGGCCATCACCCCCACGCCCGCCGGCGAGGGTAAGACCACCACCACGGTCGGCCTCACGGACGGCCTGAGGAAAATCGGCAAGCGCTCCATGGCCGCGCTGCGCGAGCCCTCGCTGGGCCCCGTCTTCGGTGTCAAGGGCGGCGCCGCCGGCGGCGGATATGCCCAGGTCGTGCCCATGGAGGACATCAACCTGCACTTCACCGGCGACTTCCACGCCATCGGCGCCGCGAACAACCTCCTCGCCGCGATGCTGGATAACCACATCCAGCAGGGCAACGCGCTTGGCATAGACCCCAAGCAGATAACCTGGAAGCGCGCGGTGGACATGAACGACCGCCAACTCAGGCACATTGTCGACGGCCTCGGCGGCAGGATGCAGGGCGTGCCCCGCGAGGACGGCTTTGAGATTACCGTCGCCAGCGAGGTCATGGCCGTGCTCTGCCTCGCGAGCGACATCACGGATTTGAAGGCCCGCCTCGCGCGGATAATCGTCGGCTACACCTACGACGGCAGGCCCGTCACCGCCCACGACCTGAAGGCCGAGGGCGCCATGGCCGCGCTCCTGAAGGACGCGCTCAAGCCCAACCTTGTGCAGACGCTCGAGCACACGCCGGTCTTCATCCACGGCGGCCCCTTCGCCAACATCGCCCACGGCTGCAACTCCATCACGGCGACGCGCATGGCGCTCAAATGCGCCGACTACGTCGTCACCGAGGCGGGCTTCGCCGCCGACCTCGGCGCGGAGAAGTTCCTCGACATCAAGTGCCGCATGGCGGGCTTGAAGCCCAACGCCGTCGTCATCGTCGCGACCGTGCGCGCGCTCAAATACCACGGCGGCGTGCCGAAGGCGGAGCTGAACGCGGAGAACCTCGAGGCCCTCGAAAAGGGCCTGCCGAACCTCCTGCAGCACGTGAGCAACATAAAGGACGTCTTCGGCCTGCCCTGCGTGGTGGCGATAAACGCCTTCCCGACCGACACGAAGGCGGAGCTGGACATGGTAGAGGCCAAGTGCCGCTCTCTCGGCGTCAACGTCGCGCTCAGCGAGGTCTGGGCCAAGGGCGGCGAGGGCGGAAAGGCCCTGGCCGAGGAGGTCGTCAGGCTCTGCGAGCAGCCGAACGGGTTCCGACAGAGCTATGAGCTCGACAGCTCCATCATGGACAAGCTAAACGCGATATGCACCAAGGTCTACCACGCCGACGGCGTGCAGCTGGTGGGCAGCGCCGTCAAGCAGCTCAAGCAGATAGAAGACCTCGGCTTCGGCAAGCTGCCGATATGCATGGCCAAGACGCAGTACTCCTTCTCCGACGACGCGAGCCTGCTCGGCGCGCCGAAGGGCTTCACCATAACCGTGCGCAACCTCAAGGTCTGCGCCGGCGCGGGCTTCATAGTGGCGCTGACCGGCGACATCATGACCATGCCCGGCCTTCCGAAGGTACCGGCCGCTGAGAAGATTGACGTCGACGAAAACGGCGTCATTTCGGGGCTCTTCTGATGGAAAGGCAGATAGACTCCTTCCTCGCCGTGCTGGCCTCCAAAGCCCCGACGCCGGGCGGCGGAGGCGCGGCGGCGCTCTGCGGCGCGGTCGGCGCGGCGCTGGGGAACATGGTGGGAAATCTCACCTTGGGCAAGAAAAAGTACGCGGATGTTGAGGAAGACATCAAAATCCTCAACGAAAAGGCCGAAAAGCTCCGCGCGGAGTTCCTCGCGCTCATCGACGCGGACGCCGAGGCCTTCGAGCCGCTGAGCCGGGCCTACGCCATACCGAAGGACGCGCCGGAGCGCGCGGAGGTCATGGAGGCCGCGCTCATGCGCGCCGCTGCGCCGCCGCTGGAGATAATGCGCAGGTGCGCCGCGGCGCTCAGCCTTGTGCGCGAGTACGCCGCCAAGGGCAGCGCGCTCGCCGTCTCCGACGCGGGCTGCGCCGCCGCCATTATCCGCGGCGCGCTGGAGGCCGCGGCCCTCAATGTGTTTATCAACACGAAGTCGATGAATAACCGCGAAGAAGCGGAGAAATTGTACCAGGAAGCGCACGAAATCCTCGAAAACTGCGGCGACGCCGCACAGGAAATATACGAAGACGTATTGGGGAGGCTGAGCTGATGGCCAGGATACTCAAGGGGGCGCCCGCCGCGGCGACTCTCGACGAAAGAACCATGCGGGGCGTCGCGGAGCTCTCCGCGCGCGGCATCACTCCCACGCTGGGCATACTGCGCGTGGGGGAGAGGCCGGACGACGTCGCCTATGAGCGCGGCGCGATAAAGCGCTGCGAGAAGCTGGGCATCGCCACAAAGTCCGTCACCCTGCCGGAGGACGTCAAGCAGGGCGCGCTCATAGCCCAGCTCGCCCGCCTCAACTCGGACAGCGGCGTGCACGGCGTGCTCATGTTCCGCCCGCTGCCGCAACAGCTCGACGAGAGCGCGGCCTGCGAGGCGCTCAGGAGCGCCAAGGACGTGGACGGCATCACCTGCGGGAGCGCCGCCGCGCTCTATACCGGCCGCGGCGAGGGCTTCGCGCCATGCACGGCGGAGGCCGTCATATCCATACTGCGCCACTACCAGGTGCCGATAGAGGGCAGGCACGCCGTCGTCGTGGGCCGCAGCCTGGTTATAGGCCGCCCGGTGGCGATGATGCTGCTGCAGCGCAGCGCCACGGTCACCGTCTGCCACTCGCGCACGGCAAACCTCGCGGAGATAACCCGCGGCGCGGACATAGTAGTAGCCGCGCTGGGCAGGGCGGAGACGCTGACGGCGGAGTATTTCTCCCCCGGCCAGACCGTCATCGACGTGGGCATCAACTTCTCCGAGGCCAAGGGCAAGCTGGTGGGCGACGTGGACTTTGAGGCCGTGGAGCCGATAGTCGAGGCCATCACGCCCGTGCCCGCTGGCGTGGGCTCGGTGACGACGGCCATGCTGGCGCGGCACACCGTGCTCGCGGCGGGGGCTTCGCTGTGAAGGCGCTGTCGGACGCCCTGCCGGGCGTCCTGGCGGGCTTCGTCATAACCTTGGGGGCCACGGCTTTCCTCTCGCTGGAGAGCAAGCTGGCCGGGGCGCTGATGTTCACCGTCGGGCT